>NZ_JBWOPL010000090.1:0-32777 GCF_056451265.1 Rhodocaloribacter sp.
CGGATACGCCATGTTCGTATCGTCCACATCTCCGGCCCTTTCGGCCTATGCCCATGCTCCGAACAGCATGCAGGCACGGGTGCGCCAGGAGGAAGCCGATGCGCGCGAGAACCCCGTGGACGGCCCCGTGGAAGAGCAGACCGCCACCAAACAGCAGCCGAACCGCGTCGGGGCGACAGGCAAACCGGAGAAGTTGACTCCGGCGGAGGAGAAGCAGGTCCGAGAGCTGAAGAAACGCGACGCCGAAGTGCGACGCCACGAACACGCGCACCTTGGCGCCGCCGGTCCATATGCGCAGGGGCCGCCCCAGTATGAGTACCAGACCGGCCCCGACGGCAAGCAGTACGCCATCGGCGGACACGTCAAGATCGACACGAGCCCCGTGCCCGGCGACCCGCAGGCTACCATGGAAAAGGCCCGGGTCGTGCGGCGGGCAGCCCTTGCCGCGAAGGATCCCTCGCCGGCGGACCGCAGCATCGCCCAGAAAGCCGCGCGCATGGAGATGAAGGCCCGGCAGGAACTGAAACTTCAGCGACTTGAGGAACGGAAGAAAGAGAAAAATTCCGGCGCGAATGCCCCGTTTCAGGCCCTTTCGCGCACGCGCATCCACATTCCAACGATGAACGCCAGGAGCACCCTTACCGAGAACACGGAGCAAATGGAATCCAGGGAGCCCTCCAATTTCCATCCCGACACCTCGACCGGCTCCGGCGCTTTTTCCGGGTCGGAGGAGCGACTTTTCGAGGCTTTCCCGGCCAATTACGTAGACCGATATGCGTGATGGACTCGTCATCCTTTTGTGCGGATGATCTATGGGGGGATGAGCCGGGGAGCGGAACGTTTCGATGCTTCGTTCTCCGGCTCCGGTTTTTTTCATGCCCGCCATACGCTTCGGAAGCAGGTCGTCTCCGACCCCGATCGGAGATCCGGTTGATGAGCGTCGCCCTGCCTCCTCCCGCCTCCGCGACGGCAGGCTCCGTGGAAACGGCTTTGCGCGAAGGTGGAGCCCGGTTTGAAGAGCGTCCTCATGAGCTTCGTTTGAGACGCCGAAAAAAGGATCCGGCAGTGCGTCCGGGGGTAACGCGCAGAGCCCCGCTCCGCGCAGGGACGGAACGGGGCTCCGGATTTATTGGAGGAGCACTGTTCAGCGGCGGCAAAAAGGCCGCGCTTCACAGAGAGATGACGCCCTCCACCTCACCGGCGGCGGTATAGACGGCGACGACCTCCTCGCTCGACTGCATCTCGACGCGGGCCGTCACGCTGAGGTAGTTGCCCTTGCTCGAGGCGCGCACCTGAACCGGATGTTCGCCGAAGACGGCCTTCATCGCTTCGAGGCTCGCCTTCGGAACGATGAACTTGAACAGGTACTCGCTCGGCCAGTCGTTTTGTTCATCGAGCAGAGAACGGAAGCGGCTCCACCAGGCTTCGCCCTGAGCCGGCTCCGACTTGATCAAGGAAAGTTTTCCATTCCATCGCTTCTGCATATCATCCTCACAAAAGTCCTGTGTATTTACCGGGCGGGAGCAACCTCGCTTCCAGAGTCTTCCCCCGCATTCATCCATTTTTCAGTCACGAAGTTTTTCATACGCACACGCTGCCATGCTCGTTTCCGCTTCAAAAAGAGGCGTCTCTCCTGCCGGGCGCACGGACGATGCGACCGGGTGTTACCTTTTCGGGGACGGCGCGTCTATGGAACGGAACTTCACCTTCTACGCTACGGTTAACGCTCCAATCTTTTCAACCTGCGGGTCTCATGCTTGTCGCGCTTCGCACATACCGCCTGGCGGCGTCCCTGATGGCGCTGACGTTGCTCTTCGGGGGAAGCGCTCCGTTGCTGCAGCCTCTGTGCGCCTCGCCGTATGCCCCGCATGAAGCGCATGCGCCCTCCGGCGTCTCGTGTCACGGCCCGTCCGACGTCGCGCATGCCATGGCGGATCATGCCGCGTCGACGCTTCCGTCGGCCCTCCCCGAGTGGTCCACGTCCGACGGAACGAACTGCCTTACCTGTTGCGTGCTCGAATGTGGGGACGACGGCGTGTTCACGCCCTCCCTGCCTGCCTCGGAAACGCTCTCGAAGCTGCTGCTCGTCCCTGCGCCGCCCCATCCCTCGGATGCGCCGGCGCATGTCTCCCGGGCGACGACGCTTTTCCGACCCGGTGAAGCTTTCCCGGCCTTCTCCCCGACGCTCTATCTCCTGAACGCCGTGCTCCTGCGTTGAGAACCGTGAGCATCACGCGCGCCCGCCTCTGACGTTGGGCGCCGTGCTCCTCGTCTGATGAACACCCCTCCCGACCTGCCGGCCCTGCCCGGACGCGATGACTGTGGAGGATGCGTGTCCACGACTCGTTCACGTCTCAAGGTTCTCCATGCACACCCTGACTTCGCTCGCCCCGCCCGTCCGGCGATGGGCGACCCTTCCCGTTCTTCTGGCCCTGTGCGCCTCCACGGCCCTGGCCCAGGCGCCGGCGACGGACACCCTCCGCACGCTGGACCTCCCGGCATTGCTTGCCACGGTGCGCGCCGCCAACCCTTCGTTGCAAGCGGAGCGGCTTCGCACCGAGGCGCTCGGCACACGCAGCCGCCAGGTCTCGGCCCTGCCCGACCCGACCTTCGCATTCACGTACCAGCCCTTCCCCGTGCTCACGGCGCGCGGCACGCAGCGCACCCAGTGGCGCGTCGAGCAGAAGATCCCTTTCCCCGGCAAGCTCGGCCTCAAGGGTGAACTCGCCGACCTCAGCGCCGATATCGCCGGGTACGAGACCGAGACCTTCGCCCAGGACCTCGCTTTTCAGGTCAAAGAGGCCTATTACGAGCTCTATCGCATTCAGCAGCAGGAAGCGCTCATCCTCGACTTTCAGGACCGGCTGCGCGACTTCGAGGAGGTAGCCGCCACCCAGTTCGAAGTCGGGCGGGGCTCACAGCAGGCGATCCTCAAGGCGCAGCTCGAACGCAACACGCTCTCGAAGCGCGCGCTCGACTTCGCCCGGCTGCGCCGCACGGCCGCCGAGCGCCTGAGCCGCCTGCTCGACCGTCCCGTCGCCGCCACGCCGGAGGCCGAGATCCGGGTGACGCTGCCGCCGACGCCTCCCCTCGACCTCGAAGCGCTGGCGGCCATCGCCCTGCAGGAGCGGCCCGAAGCCGATGCGCTGGAGGCGGCCGCCCTGCGCGCCGAGACGCAGATCGCGCTGGCCCGCAAGCAGTTCCTCCCCGACTTCGGCGTGAGTGTGACCTTCTTCGACATCGGCGCGGGCGACGTGCCGCCGAGCGCCGACGGGCGCAACGCCCTGGGCATCGGGCTCTCCGTGAAGGTGCCGCTCCAGCGCGGGCGGCTCCACGCCGCGCTCGAAGAGGCCCGCCTCGGGCGCCGGAGCGTCGCGGCCCGGCAACAGGCCCTCGAGACCGCCTTCCAGACCCAGATCGCCGACCTGATGACCCGGCTCCGGCAGGAAGATGCGCAGCTCAAGCTCTACCGCGAGGTGCTCCTCCCGCAGGCCGAGACCACGCTCTCCGCCACCCTCAGCGCCTACACCACCGCCCGCACCGATTTCCTCAACCTCCTCGACGCCGAACGCATGCTCTTCACGCTTCGCGCGGGCTACGAAGACACGCTGGCGCGCTACCTCAAAGCCGCCGCCGCCCTCGAACGCGCCCTCGGCCTCGACAGCCTCGCCGACCTCAAATAACTGTTTCCCCATAGATCGTCATGAAAAAACTGATCCTTGCCGCCGCGCTGCTGATCCTGGCCCTCGTCGTCGGCTTTTTCGCCGGTCGCCTGACCACCGCGCCCGAGCCCGAAGAGACCGCGCCGGCCGCCGAAAAGGAGCGGGAGATCCTCTACTGGCAGGCCCCCATGAACCCCACCGAGATCTACGACCATCCCGGCAAATCCGCCATGGGCATGGACCTCGTCCCCGTCTATGCCGATGAAGCCGAAGGGCAGGCCGCCGAAGGGCAGGCCGCCGGAGACCAGGAAGCGCCGAAGAAGGAGCGGAAGATCCTCTACTGGCAGGCCCCCATGAACCCCACCGAGATCTACGACCATCCCGGCAAATCCGCCATGGGCATGGACCTCATCCCCGTCTATGAAGACGAAGCCGGTCTCGGATCGGGCGGAACGGTCAGGATCGATCCGGCGGTGGTGCAAAACATGGGCGTGCGCACCGACCGCGTCCGGCGCATGGACTTCTCCCGCATGATCCGCACCGTGGGCGAAGTCCAGTACGACGAGGAACGCGTCTACGTGGTCAACGCCAAAATCTCGGGCTGGATCGAGAAGCTCTACGTCAACTTCGTCGGGGACGAGGTGCAGACCGGCGATCCTCTCATGGAAATTTATTCGCCGGAGCTGGTCACGACGCAGGAGGAATACCTGCTGGCGCTCAAGAACTACCGCATTGCCATGAAGAGCACGTTGCCCGAAGCCCGCGAGGATGCCCAGAAGCTCCTGGCCTCGGTCCGGAAACGGCTCGAATACTGGGACATCCCCCCCGAGGAAATCGAGCGGCTGGAGCAGACCGAAGCGATCAAAAAGACCATCCTGCTCAAAGCGCCCAACTCCGGCGTGGTCGTCAATCAGAACGCCACCGAAGGCGCGTTCCTCAAGGCGGGGCAGGATCTTTTCCGCGTCGCCGACCTGCGCACCGTCTGGGTCCACGCCAGCTTTTACGACAATGAAGTGCCGTGGATCAACGTCGGGCAACGCGTCGACATGGAGCTCTCCTATCTGCCCGGCAAGCAGTACACCGGGCGCATCTCGTACATCTATCCGTACCTGCGCGAGAAGTCCCGCGACGTGCACGTGCGCGTGATCTTCGCCAACCCCGATCTCGACCTCAAGCCGGGCATGTACGCCAACGTGATGTTGACCGGCAAGACCATCCCCGACGCGCTCGTCATCCCGACCGAAGCGGTCATCCATTCGGGTGAGCGGACGCTCGTCTTCGTGGCCCGGGGCGAGGGCAAGTTCGAGCCGCGCGAGGTCAAGCTCGGCGAGCAAGGCGGACCGGGCAACAACTACGTGCGCGTGCTCGGCGGGCTGCTCGACGGCGAAGAGATCGTCATCTCGGCGCAGTTCCTCCTCGACAGCGAGAGCCGCCTGCAGGAAGCCATTCAGAAGATGCTCAGCGACCGGGCGACGCCGGCGGTCGAGCCCTCCGAAGTCATGCCCGGCATGGACGAGAGCGCCCCCGCCGACTCCGCCGAGGCCATGCCCGGCATGGACGAGAGCGCCCCCGCGACGGAGCACCAGCACTGAGCCCGCCCCCATCCAGTCCATTTTGAGAAGAGAACCATCATGCTCGAAAAGATCATAGAAGCTTCGGTCAACAACCGCCTGCTGGTGATCATCTTCACCGTGCTGATCGGGCTGGGCGGGCTCTATGCCATGCTCAACACGCCGATCGACGCCATCCCCGACCTGAGCGACGTGCAGGTGATCATCTTCACCGAGTTTCCCGGGCAGGCCCCGCAGGTCGTCGAGGATCAGGTCACCTATCCGCTGACGACGGCCATGCTGGCGGTGCCTTTCGCCAAGGACGTGCGCGGGTACTCCTTCTTCGGCCTCTCGTTCGTCTACGTCATCTTCGAGGACGGCACGGACATGTACTGGGCGCGGAGCCGGGTGCTCGAATACCTCAACTATGTAGCCGGGCGGCTGCCCTCGTCTGTCACGCCTACACTCGGGCCGGACGCCACCGGCGTCGGCTGGGTCTACGAATACGTCCTCGATGGCGGCGACCAGTACGACCTCCAACAGCTCCGTTCGATACAGGACTGGTTCCTCCGGTACGAGCTCATGAGCGTGCCGGGCGTCTCGGAGGTGGCCTCCATCGGCGGCTTCGTGAAGCAGTACCAGGTGGAGGTCGATCCGAACAAGCTGCTCGCCTACCGGATCCCGCTCTCGAAGGTGCGCATGGCGCTTCAGCGCAGCAACAACGACGTCGGCGGGCGGCTCGTGGAGATGGGCGAGACGGAGTTCATGGTGCGCGGCCTCGGCTACATCGAGTCGATCGAGGACATCGAGAGCATCCCGCTCGGCGTCGACGACAGCGGCACGCCGATCCTGATCCGCAACATCGCAAATGTACACCTGGGGCCGGAGCTCCGGCGCGGGCTCTCCGAGTGGAACGGCGAGGGCGAAGCCGTCGGCGGGGTGATCGTGATGCGTTTCGGCGAGAACGCCCTCAAGACGATCAACGCCGTCAAGGCCAAGCTCGAAACCCTCAAGGCCGGCTTGCCCGAAGGCGTCACCATCCGCACCGCCTACGACCGCTCGGGGCTCATCGAACGAGCCATCGACAACCTCCGGGACAAGCTGCTCGAAGAGAGCCTGATCGTGGCGCTGGTGACGATCCTCTTCCTGCTCCACTTCCGCAGCGCTTTCGTGGCCATCTTCACGCTTCCGATGGGCATCCTCATCGCGTTCCTGGTGATGTACTATCAGGGCCTCAACGCCAACATCATGTCCCTCAGCGGCATCGCCATCGCCATCGGCGCCATGGTCGACGCCGCCATCGTGATGATCGAAAACATGCACAAACACCTCGAGCGCGACGCCGGGAAGAAGGACCACTGGCAGATCGTCATCGACGCCTCGAAGGAGGTGGGGCCGGCGCTGTTCTATTCGCTGCTGATCATCACGCTCTCGTTCCTGCCGGTGTTCACGCTTCAGGCGCAGGAGGGGCGGCTGTTCAAGCCGCTCGCCTTCACGAAGACGTACTCGATGGCGGCGGCGGCGCTGCTGGCCGTCACCATCGTGCCCGTGCTGATGGGATACTTCATCCGAGGCAAAATCATGCCCGAGCACAAGAACCCCGTCAACCGCTTTCTGATATGGGTGTATCATCCCTTCATCCACACCGTCCTCCGCTTCAAATGGACGACGCTGCTGACGGCGGCGGCGCTGCTGGTGGTGAGCCTCTATCCGCTCTCGCGCCTCGGCTCGGAGTTCATGCCGCCGCTCAACGAGGGCGACCTGCTCTACATGCCTACGACCGACCCCGGCATCAGCATCACCAAAGCCAGAGAACTGCTTCAGCAGACGGACAAGATCATCAAGAGCTTCCCCGAGGTGGCCACCGTCTTCGGCAAGATCGGACGGGCCGAGTCCTCGACCGACGCCGCCCCCCTGTCGATGATCGAGACGACGATCCAGCTCAAGCCCGAGGACGAGTGGCGGCCCGGCATGACCACCGACCGGCTCATCCGGGAGATGGACGCCGCCCTTCAGTTCCCCGGCCTGACGAATGCGTGGACCATGCCCATCAAGAACCGCATCGACATGCTCTCGACGGGCATCAAGACGCCGGTGGGCATCAAGATCATGGGGCCGGACCTGGCCACGCTCTCCGACCTCGGGCAGCGCATCGCCGTGACGCTCCAGGACGTGCCCGGCACGCTGAGCGCCTTCCCCGACAAGACCGTCGGCGGCCACTTCCTCGACTACCACATCAAGCGCGAGGAGGCCGCCCGCTACGGACTCACCGTCGGCGACGTGCAGGACGTGATCATGTCCGGCATCGGCGGGATGAACGTGACGCAGACCGTCGAGGGCCTCGAGCGCTATCCGGTCAATGTGCGCTACAGCCGCGAGCTGCGCGACAACCTGCCGGCGCTTCAACGCGTGCTCATCCCCACGCCCTCGGGCGCGCAGATCCCGCTCAGCTACGTGGCCGACTTCGAACTGACGCAGGGCCCGCCCGTGGTCAAGAGCGAAAACGCCCGGCAGACCTCGTGGATCTACGTGGACATCCGCGACATCGACGTGGGCACGTACGTCCAAAACGCGCAGCGCGTCGTCGAGGAGCGGATCGACCTGCCCGAGGGCTACAACATTGTCTGGAGCGGGCAGTACGAATACATGCAACGCGCGCAGCAACGGTTGCGCATCGTGGTGCCGATCACGCTGCTGATCATCTTCTTGCTGCTGTATTTCAACTTCAAGAACGTCACCGAAAGCCTGATCGTGATGCTCTCGCTGCCCTTCGCGATGGTGGGCGGCATCTGGATCCTCTACCTGCTCGACTACGAGTTGAGCGTGGCCGTGGGGGTCGGCTTCATCGCGCTGGCGGGCGTCTCCGCCGAGATCGGGGTGATCATGCTCACGTACCTCGATCAGGCCTTCAAGAACAAGGTCAACCGGGGCGAGATGCTCACGCTCGGCGACCTCAAGAAGGCCATCTATGAGGGCACGGCCCAGCGCATCCGCCCGATCTCCATGACGGTGACGGCCATCATCATGGGCCTGCTGCCGATCATGTGGGCGCACGGCACCGGCTCCGAGGTGATGAAACGCATCGCCGCACCGATGGTCGGCGGCATGATCTCGACCACGGTGCTGAGCCTGCTCGTGCTCCCGACGATCTACCTGCTCTGGCGCACCCGGCACGTCCGCCGACTCGCCCGCGAGATCCGGGGCGCCGACGAACCCGAACGGCCCGCTTCCTGACCCCGAACGCCCCGCCGATTTTCAATCCGTATCATGCATCCGTTCCCCGACGTATTTTCATGCAACCCAAACCGAAACGACCATGGCTGAATACTATTTCGCCCGCACCCTCGACGCCCCCGTGGAAGAAGTCATCGAGCGCGTGACGGAAGAGCTGAAGAAGGAAGGCTTCGGCATCCTGACCGAGATCGACGTGCAGGCCACGATGAAGAAGAAGCTCGACGTGGACATGCCCCCCTACAAAATCCTCGGCGCGTGCAATCCGCACTTTGCCCATCAGGCCCTCCAGGTCGAGAACAAGATCGGCACGATGCTGCCGTGCAACGTGATCGTGCGCGTGACCGAGGACGGCAAGACCGAGGTGGCCGCCGTCGATCCCGTGGCGTCGATGCAGGCCGTCGAGAACGAGACGCTCGCCGAAGTAGCCGGAGAGGTCCGGAACCGCCTCCGCTCGGTCATCGAGCGGCTGTGACGATGGAGCCGAAGCCCCGCCCCGGAAGCCTGCCGCATGCCCGGCGCATCGCGCTGTTCGGCCTGATCCTGAACGCCCTCTGGGAGTTCGGGCAGTGCACCGTGCTCTACGACATGTGGTCGTGGGGTTTTTGGAAGGCAACGCTCTGGATGTGGGCCGCCATCTTCGGCGATGTGGGGATCGTCCTCGGCGTCGCCTACCTCGCCCTCCGGCTGGCCGGCCCCGCGCATCTGGACCCTCCGGACGGGCGGGGCTATGCGGCGCTCCTCTCCACCGGCTTCGTCGCCGGCGTTTTTCTCGAATGGCTGGCGCGGGCGCTCGGGCTCTGGGAATACACCGCGCTCATGCCCACGATCAGCGTCGGCGGCGCGGCGGTCGGGCTCTCGCCCATCGTTCAGGTGACGCTCCTGCCCGCGCTGAGCGTCTTCCTCGCCGCACGCCGCCGACCTCTCACGCGCCCGTCGGGCTGACGCCGGGCCATGCCGCCGCATCATGAAGACTCTGGAAGCCCGGCTGCTCGGCAGCCTGACCGAGGTGCTCGCCTATGCCCGCCGCAAGGTGGGCGACCCGGAACTGGCGGCGGACCTCGTGCAGGACAGCCTCCTCAAAGCGCTCCGAACCGCGCCGTCGCTCCGCGACGAGGACCGGGTTCTCCCCTGGTTCTACCGCATCCTCAACAACACCATCACCGATGCTTACCGCCGCCGCCGGACGGCCCGGAAGCACCTCGGCCCCTTCCCGGAAGAAGGCGAGCCCGCCGCGCCGGAGCAGGAGGACGAAGCGGCGCTGTGCCAATGCCTGTACCCCCTCCTCGAAACGATGCATCCGGACTACGCCCTGCTCATCCGAACCCTCGACCTCGGCGGCGAAGACCCACGCGCCACGGCCGAGCGGCTCGGCATCACACGGGACAACCTGAAGGTGCGCCGTCACCGCGCCCGGCGTCAACTGCGCCAAAGGCTGGAGCAAACCTGCGGCGTCTGCGCCACGCACGGCTGCCTCGACTGCACCTGTCGGACGCCCTGACCACCCTCCCCACACCAACCTGAAGCCTCATGAAAACGCACGCACGCCCCACGCTCCTCTTCCTCCTCGTCCTCGCCGCCACGAGCGCGAACGCCCTCGCGCAGATGAGTGCACCCTCCGACTCCGCCGCCGTCGTCGCCGTGGCCGAGCAGTTTCGTGAGGCCATCATCGCCGGAGACGCCGAAGCCGCCGGCGCGCTCCTCACGCGCGACGCCGCGATCCTCGAAGGGGGGAAAATCGAGACGGCGCACGATTACCTCTCGCACCACTTCCTCAGCGACGGGCCTTTCCTCCGGGCGATGACGCGCGAGCCGGGCGAGCGGCGCGTCACCGTCTTGGGCGACGCCGCGTGGATGGTCTCCGGGAGCCGTCTCCACGGCGCTTACCGCGACCGCGACATCGACATGAACTCCGTCGAGCTGATGGTCCTCCGCCGCACCGACGGCGGCTGGCGCATCGCCGCCGTCCACTGGTCCTCGGGCCGCCGGTAGTCGCCGCAGGGGGTACCGGGCAATCCTCCGAAGGGCGTCAGCGCCCCGACGCCGCCGCGCACGGCGGAGGACGCGGCCCCGCCATAGCGACGTGTGGGGCGGGTCGAGATCGGCACGCGCCCGTTGCCCCATCCTCTTCAGATCGACACGGGAGGCGCGAGCCCCTGACGGCCCACCCTCACACCGAACCTTCGGGCCTTGCCGAGACGAGGACGTCGGCGTCTCGGCAAGGGGCGGTGTGGAGGGGCGGTTCCATGAGGAGGAGCGTCAGGAGCATCGCGCGTTCGAGCGTGCGTTCGAGGTCGATGAACTCGTGGCGGGCGTGTGCGCCGTCGCCGACGGCTCCGAGGCCGTCGAGCGTGGCGGTGTAGCGGCTGGTGAAGTTGCCGTCCGAAGCGCCGCCGGCGAGGCCTTCTTCGAGCGGGAGGCCGGCAGCTTCGCCGAGGGCGCGGTACCGGAGCCAGAGGGCCCGGTTGCGGGGCGTCGGCTCCATCGGGAGCCGCTCCATGCCGCCCCGGATCTCGAGCGTGACGCCCGGCGTCGTCGGCTTCAGGTTGCGGATGGCGGCCTCCACGCGCGCGGCGTCCTCCCGCGTGGGCACGCGCACGTCCACCCGGATGCGGCTCTCCGCCGCGACGACGTTGGCCCGCGTGCCCCCTTCGAGCGTGCCCACGTTCACCGTCACGCCCGTAGCCGGGTCGTTGAGCGCGAAGAGCTTTTGCACCACGTACGTCAGTTCGAGGATGGCGCTCCGCCCTTCTTCGGGCGCGAGGCCCGCGTGCGCCGCCTTCCCCCGGACGACGATCTCGAAGTCGCCCGTGCCTTTGCGCCGCGTTTTGATCTTCCCCGACGGTCCGAGCGCGGGTTCGAGCACGAGCGCCCGGTCCGAGACACGGGCGAGACGTTCGAGGCGCGCCTGCGACTCGAAGCTGCCGATCTCCTCGTCCGAGTTGACGAACACGAGCGGCGTGACGGTGGGCGTGCGGCCGAGCGTGCGGAGGGCGCGGAGGGCGAAGACGATCATCGCGAGACCCGCCTTCATGTCGAAGACCCCCGGCCCGCGCACGAGGCCGTCGCGCCGCTCGAAGGGCATCTCGGCGAGCGTGCCGAGGGGCCACACGGTGTCGCAGTGGCCGATCAGGAGCTGGCACGGAGCGCCCCGCGCCCGCGTCCGGGGACGCGCATAGAGCTGCCCGCCCGTCGCCCGGCCCGGCAGCCGAAGCGTCTCGAACTCGAGCGCCTCGAAGGCCTCGGCGAGCAGGCCAAGCACCGGCGCCTGCGCCTCGGGCCGCGTCGAGGGAGATTCCTCCAACACCAGCGCCCGCGTGAAGGCGATGAAATCGTCCCGGTGCTCATGGAAAAACGCGCGCACCCGCTCGGTCATCGTCGCTAACGTTCAAAATGATCGGGGAACGGAAAAGCCTGGCTCTCGCGGATGACGGCGAAGCGACCGGGCTGAAGATAGGCCAGGAGCGGGGCGTCGCGCACCACCTCGTTGTCGTCACGGTCCCAGCTTCGGAGCGCCCGCTCCCGCACGTACGCCGCCACGATGCGCCCCGTGACGAGGCTGTTCACACCGAAGCCGTCGATGACGCGCTCGAGCGCGCACTCGAAATACAGGTAGGCGTCTTCGAGCAACACGCCCTCGACCACACGGGCGGGAAAGGTGGGAAGAAGCTCCACGATGGGCTTCGTGTCGTCGGCGCATCGGGGACCGGCCGAAAGGCTCGCGAGCACGACCTGATCCGGGTTTGGATAGCTGACCGTGAAACCGCCTTCGCGCTTCGCATTGTGATACGTGCGGTGCCGGGGCGTGCAGACGAAGCCGAAATAATTGTCCCACCCCATCGGGAAGGCCATGTGCTTCGGCGCGAGGTCGAACCGGCCGTCCGGCTCCCGCGTGCCCACGACCACGAGAGGGTTGACGAGGAAGAACTCGTCCCAGATCGGCGTCTCGACGTCCAGCGTCACAAGGGCATCGGCGGTTGGCTTCATGGTCCGTGTGGGAAAGGTTGTGGAGAACGGCGCGCCTCAGGCCACCAGCGTTTCGGGCCGGAAGACCTCTTCCAGCCCCAGGATGCGGACGACCTCGAAGAAGATCGGCGGGGGGTGCATCAGGCGCACCTTCTTTCCGGCCCGGATCAACTCGTACAGCACGAAGATGCCCTCCGTATCGACAAACTTCGAACGGGAAAGGTCGATGGCTATCTCGTCCACGTCCCGGCACAGCCGCCGCACCTTCCGCGCCGTGAGCAGGTTGAAGTCCCGGCGCAGCGTGATATGGATGGCATGGCCTTTTTTCTCGTACGTCATTGGAGTTCCCGCGCGATGAGATTCTTGATGCGGTGCGCCGCCTCGGAATACACGTGGATGAGGTCGAAGTCGAGCCGCTCATACACCTTCTGCAGGCGCAGGTAATCGCGCTCGTGATGAAACAGCGGCATCAGCCCGGAAAAAACGAAGCCGCAGTCGTGAAGATCCGGAACGATGGTCTTCGTGACGGGGTCGTCGAGCGGAAGGTCGAGGTAGACCGCGTGCATCCCCTCGTCGCGCAGCGACTGGAGCGTGTGCCGGAGACGATCCGTGAGGTCCTCGCCGTAGGTCCGGACCACGAGCAGGGCGTGCTTGTACTCGTAACTGATCTTCAGATCGAGGTCGGACCGCTCGGCGAGCGAAGGCGCCTCGGACGGAAGGTCGTGCACGGTGACGCCGAGCCGCCGGTAGAGGTCGATGAGGATCGTTCGGTACGTCGGCGGCAGATAGCGGTCCGCCGTCTCGATGCGGCACAGGGGCAGGAAGTCGATGACGATGGAGACGTCCTGAGGATAGTTTTCGATGAGCCCCTTGTATTTCGATGCGGGGAAGTCGGCCAGCAGGAGCGCGGTCGATTGCATGTCGAACTTCGCATTGGCCTTCTGGCTGATCGTGTGCACCGTCACGGCTTCGCCGAAGAGGCCCAGCAGTCCCCGCTCGCGGGACTGCTCGATGAGCCGCCGGAGCATGCGCGTCATGATGCCCCGGTGGCGATGGGGCACGGCCACCACCGCCTCGCCCACCTCGCCGATGCGAGAGTCCGTCGTGCGGAGCACGGCGAAATAGCCCACCGCCTCGCCTTCGCTCGTCCGGGTGATGACGCCGAACTTCTCCTCCCGCTCCAGCGCCAGCGCAATCTTTTTCGGGAAGTACAGGTCTTCCTTGACGTACGTATAGCCGTACGTGCGATAGATGAGCTTGGCGACGTCTTCGGCGTCTTCCTCGTGAACGGTCCGGATGACGTACGTCGTCTTGCGGGCCGGCGGAGGCGCGGACGCGGGCTTCTCGTCCACGAGGAGGTCGGCGATGTGCTCGCCCGTGGTCTTCTTGACGAGCCGAAACTCTTTCCCGCCCCGCCCTTTGTTGATGAAGATGAAGTCGTCCACGAGGTGACGGATGACCTCGAAGCCCGCCCCCTCGAAGTTGCCTTCCCGGAGGGCGCGGTCGCGGTCGTAGACGTGACGCTCGGGGTCGAACGGCTCGCCGAACTCGTGCACGATGATCTCGACGCTGGAGGGGCTCCATCGGTACGAAAGGTCGAACCGGCCCTCTTCCTCTCCGAAGGCGAAGAGCACCACGTCCGTGACGAGCTCGTCCACGGCAAGCGAGAGCCGCACGGCGTCTTCTTCACTCAGACCGGCGTTCATGCCCCACTTGTACGTGAAGTCGGTCACGGAGCCGATCACGCTCACCTTGTTCTTCAGCGTCAGTTGGGTGTCGATGTCCATGGCGTCCCGGTCCGGATGGTGGGGAGCGTGCCCGGAGGACATGGGTACGTCGCGGCGGGCCGGGAGGGTAGCCGTGGATGGACGCAACCCCGCGTCGGGGAAAGACGGTTTCGGGGTGTGAGGGAAACGCTTACGAGGGCGTTGCCTGCTATCCGGCGACGCCGCGCCGCCAGGCCAGGTAGGCCATGAAGCCGGGCGCGAGGCGGAGGGCGTCTTCGTCGACGGTGAAGCGCGGCGTGTGGAGGCCGTGCGTGATGCCGGCCTCGGGGTTGCCCACGCCGAGCACGTAGAAGCACCCCGGCGCCTCGCGAAGATAATAGGCGAAGTCCTCGCCGGCGAACCACAGGTCCACGTCCACCACGTGCTCCGCCCCGGCGTAGGCGACGGCGGCCTCGCGCACGAAGGCCGCGGCTTCGGGATCGTTGTACAGCGCCGGGTAGCCGGCGACGATCTCGACGTCGGCCTCCGCACCGAAGGCCCGCGCCGTGTGCGCGGCCACGCGCCGGATGAGCTCGTGCGCGCGAAAACGCCACCGTTCGTCCATCGCGCGGAAGGTGCCTTCGAGCCGCGCCGACACCGGCAGGACGTTCGTGGCGCCCTCGGCCGCCACGCGCCCGAACGAGAGCACGCTCGGCACGTCGGGCGGGCAGTTCCGGCTGACGACGCTCTGAAGCGCAACCACGACGTGGGCCGCCACGAGCACGGCGTCGGCGCCGATCTCGTGGGGGGCGGCGGCGTGCCCTCCCTCACCGCGCACGGTGACGTATACCTCGTCGGCCGAAGCCATGAACATCCCGCCGCGCACGCCAATCTTCCCGGCGCGGAGGTCCGGCCGCACGTGCTGCCCGAAGACGGCGTCGGTCCCCGGCGTCCCGTCGCCGCCGAGCGCTCCTTCCTCGATCATCGTCTTCGCGCCGCCGGGGATCTTCTCCTCGCTCGGCTGAAAGAGGAAGCGCACCGTGCCGGGGACCTCGTCCTTCACCCGCGCGAGAATCATGGCCGCGCCGAGAAGCGAGGCGGTGTGCGCATCGTGCCCGCAGGCGTGCATCTTGCCGGGGTTCTTCGAGGCAAAGTCGAAGTCGTTCGCCTCGACGATGGGCAATGCGTCGATGTCGGCGCGAAGGGCGACCGTGGGGCCGGGCCGCCCGCCCGTCAGCGTGGCGACGACGCCCGTCCGGGCCACGCCGGTGCGCACGTCGAGGCCGAGGGGACGAAGGGTCTCGGCCACGAGACGAGCCGTCTCATACTCTTCGAAGGCAAGCTCGGGATTCCGGTGAATCGCCCGGCGCAGACGGACGACCTCGGGGAAAATCTCTTCGGAAAAGGCCTGGATGCGATCGATCATGGGCGTAGACAAGCGAGTGAGCGGACACGACAAGATACGACCGCGACCGCTCTCGTTCCGCTCTTAATCTTTCACGAATTTCCGGGAGCATCGCCGACTCCCACCGGATCGCTTTCCTTCAGGCGCGTGCCGGAGACCGGCGGGCGCGGAGCTCTTTTGCCATGTTCCGGAGACGCCGGAGGCAAAGCGTCCTCCCGAGCGATTCCCGCACAGCGCATGGAGACGATCGAAGAGGAGATCGGTCGACGCCGACGCGCCCGGAGAACGCTCGTCCTCGGGCCGGTGACAAAACGAAGCACGGCCGGGATCATTTCGGGGGATTCGGCTATTAACACTACAATATTTATCTTCCCGCGCCGTGTACGGTTCTTTTCTCTTCCTGAAGCGGGTGTCGTTGCGGTTGACCGCCGGCGTCTTCATCTTCTCGCTCTCGGTCGAAACGAGCCGCTCACGCGGTTGCCTGCGAGATTCGCGGCAACATACCGGCCACCCCTGTTTTGACGCTGTGGTTGACTTTGCGTGACGATCTGCAAGGAGTTCGCTTCGTAGCAGCGACTCTTTTCCTCTTTTCACAGTTTGTACAGTTTCTCAAGGAGTGTTGTGCGCACTCCCTGGGCTGGTCTTTTCCTGGCATTTCCCGCCATGCACGGCTTGGGCCTGCCTCGTCTCGGGCGCCCCGAAGTCGCGTGCATCCGGTCGCCTCTCTTGCGCCGGTTGATCCTGTGGTTTGCTATGCCGCGTCCCTGTTTGAAGGACGCTCCGCGCCCCTGACGGAAGTGCGACCCACTCCGTTTGTGCGATCCGAAGACCCGTCCCGGGAAGGCGTGCACGTTTATTCCCTATGGGCAAGGAAATCATCATCAATGCCGAGAAGGAGCAGACCCGGATCGCCATCCTCGAAAATGGCGAACTGGCGGAGCTCTATATCGAAAATCCTGAAAACACCCGGACGATCGGCAACATCTTTCTGGGACGCGTTCGGCGCATCATGCCGAGCATTCAGGCCGCATTCATCGACATCGGGCAGAAGCAAGACGCTTTTCTGCACTTCTCCGACCTCGCCGAAAACCTGCCCGAGTGGCTGGAGTTTCTCGAACAGACGAACCCGTCGGTAGAGAACTTCAAGTTGACACCGGAGCACCATCGGTTGGTGGAACGACGCAGGCGGCCGCCGAGCCGCTCGCGTCCCCATGCCGCGCGCTCGGAAGAGACCGGCGGCGAGAAGAGCGCCGAAACCGACGGCGCGTCGCAAAAATCCCATCATGCCGTAGCCGACGCCCCGACGCGCAGCAAGCGCCGCTCGGCTCAGCGCCGCGCCAAAGGCGAACGCAAGGACAGCGAGCGCGCATCCGACGAGAAGGACCGCAACGAGCGCACGTCCGGCGGGAACGACCGCAACGAGCGCGCGTCCGGCGAGAAGGACCGCAACGAGCGCACGTCCGGCGGGAGCGACCGCAACGAGCGCGCGTCCGGCGACAGGGGACGGGGGCGGCGGGAAGACCGAAACCGGGAACGAAGGCTGGAATCCTACCTCCGGCGCGATCAACGCATCCTCGTCAAAATCAGCAAAGAGCCGATCTCGTCGAAAGGGAGCCGCGTCACCACGGACATCTCACTGGCGGGGCGCTTCCTTGTCCTCGTGCCCCTGGCCGACTACGTGGCCGTCTCGAAGAAGATTGCCTCGTACAAGGAACGTCGCCGCCTGCGGACGCTCGCAAAGAGTCTCCTGCCCGAAGGGTTCGGCGTCATCGTGCGCACGGTGGCCGAAGGCCGAAACGCCAAAGCGCTCGACACCGACCTGCGGCTCCTCCTCGACAAATGGCACAAGATCGAGGCAAAGCTGGCCGGCAAGCCGAAGCCGCCGCTCGTCGTGCACGAAGACGTGAACATGGTCTCCTCGGTCATCCGCGACCTCTTTTCCGACGACTACGACCGCATCCTGATCGACGACCCCCGGCTTTATCGCAACATCAAGGGCTACATTCAGGCCATTGCGCCTCAGATGGCTCCGGCGGTGCGCCTGCACAAAGGACGGAAGCCCATCTTCGAGGCCACCGGCATCGCGCGCGACGTGGCTGAAGCCTTCGAGAGCCGCGTCAATCTGCCCTCGGGCGGTTACCTCTTCATCGAGCACACCGAGGCCATGCACGTCGTCGACGTGAACTCGGGCCGGGCCGGGAAAGGGCTGACGCAGGAGCAAAATTCGCTCAAGGTGAACCTGGAGGCGGCGCGTGTGATCGCCCGGCAGGTGCGCCTGCGCGACCTCGGCGGCATCATCGTGGTCGACTTCATCGACATGCGAAGCGAACGCAACCGGAAGAAGGTGTTCGATGAACTGAAGAGCGCCTTCCGCCGGGACCGGGCCGTGTCGAAGATCCTTCCGATGAGCGATTTCGGGTTGATTCAGATCACCCGGCAGCGCCTGCGTCCGAGCATCACGACGACGGCGACCGGCTCGAACGGCGCGGCCTCCGGCTCCGGCGAGGTGGTGAAAAAGAAGGAAGCGGCTCCGGTGGTGGAGAAAAATTCGACCGTCGCCCGCAAGGAAAAGCCGGTCGAGGCCAAACCGGCGGTGAAGGAGAGCAAGCCGACCTCTCGGCGTGAGACGCCGGAACGAACGCCGCCGCTCGCACCTGAAGACATGGTGGGCGAGATCGAAAAGAGGATCCAGGCCTATAAGAAACAGAAAGGACAGGGACCGCTCCGGTTGCGGGTGCATCCCTTCACGGCGGCGTACCTCCAGCGGGGGTTGCTCAATTGTCTGGGCCGGTGGCGCATGAAGTTCCACGTTCGCGTTCGCATCGAACCCGACACCGCGCTCGAACCGATGCGCTTCCGTCTGTTCGATGCCGAGACCGGGAAAGAGGTGATCTGACGTCGTTCGCTGCCCTTGTCGATGTGGCAAAGGCACGCTACCTTGGGGCGCCCCTTTCGTTCAACCAGCCCCGCCGTCTATGCCTCGCGCGTGCCTTTCCGCCTTCTCCCCCGTCGTATGGTTGCTCGCGATGGCGCTGCCGGGTCTGACGCCGCATCCCGCTTCGGCGCAGCCCCATGCTTTCGCGGACGGGCCGAAACAGGCCGTCTCGGCCGGCCTGTTCCTGATCGACTTCACCTTCGCCGGCGACGTGCGTCCCGACCCCGTCTTCGATTTCACCGAGCCGGCTTTCGGCCTCACGTATGCCCGACCCGGTTTTTTCGCCACCTTTGCCTTCGGCAATCAGTCCGGCGCAGCAGGGACGGACGACCTGCGACTGATCGACTTCAGCATGCTCGTATGGGGCGAGTTGAAGCCGTTTCACTTCGAGGACAAGAGCCGGGCGCGCTTTTTCGTGCCCATCGCGTTGCACAGCGGCTACCGGCGCGTGTCGCGGCAGGGCGCGCGCGACAACCTGCTCGACGCCTTCGAGGTGAGCGTGCTCGGGCTCGGCGTCGGCGCGGGCTTCGAGGTCGGAGGCAAGGGGGTGCGCGTGGAAGGACGCGCCCTGCCCGTCATCGGCCTGGCGTTTCGGTCCTTCGGCAATTCCACGGGCCTTTCCACCTTTTTCGACGCCGACCTTCAGGTGCACCTCGGCCCCTTCGCCGACGCGTTCGGCCTTACCCTCGGCTATGGCTTCCGCCTCCAGCGTTGGAATCCCGGCGGCTCCGGGCTGATCTCCGGCGACTTCTTCGACTATAGCGGCAGCCAACAGCTTTTCCGCCTCGGGGTGAACTGGTGAGATCGCCGCGCCCGGAGCGCACATGCCTCCCCGCCCCTTCCTCTCCCCTCGGGTCTAAGCCGTCACCCTGAAGCGGCACGGCCGGCTTCGCCGCGCGCGGGCCGGCATGATCGGATCAGCACGTGTCGTCCTCCATCGGACGGCCCCGACCGTCGACGGGAACGCGGAGGCAACCGGGAAAGCCCGGCGACCTCGCGCCTATTTGAATGCGGGGATTCAACATCCGGCAACCCTGGCCGATTACGCTATCACGAGGCGCTCGGCGACGCAATGCTTTCCGATTCTTCATGACACCTTGCCGCCGAAAACGTAACTTGCCGACTCGCTTTTTCCGCAAAGCACAAACGGATTCATGATGCCGCCGGTCCCGCGTTTGCTCTTGCCCTTTCTGCTCGGCCCGTTCCTTTTCGTCGCGGGCGCGTTCGCACAGACCACCGGCGTTCTCGCCGGGACCGTCGTCGAAGCGGAGACGGAGCGGCCGCTTCCGGACGTCGGCGTGGCGGTGGCGGGCACGCGGGGCCGCGCGTTCACCGACGCCGAAGGGCGCTTCGTCATCGGCGCGCTCCCGCCCGGCACGCACCTCGTGCAGGCCCTCGCCCCCGGATACCTCGTCGCCACGGCCCGCGTGGACGTCCGCGCGGGGGACACGACGACGGTGCGGCTCCGGCTCCGCCCCCGCCCGGCGGACATGCTCGCCCCCGTGATCGAGGCGCTCGACCCCGACCTCGTCGCCGTCGACACGCTCGACGGGCGGCGGATCGCCGAACATCCGATGATGGACACGGGCGAGGCGCTTCGCCTCATGCCCGGCGTCGACGCCATCCGGCGCGGCGGCCTCAGCTTCGATCCGCTCGTACGCGCGCTTGCCGAAACCGAGGTCGGCGTCTTCATCGACGGCGCGCGGTTCTTCGCCGCCACGCCCGTGCGCGCCGACGCCCAGACCGCGCACCTCGACCCCTCCGCCGTCGCGAACGTCGAGCTCGTCAAAGGGCCGTATGCGCTCACGTGGGGGGCGGGCCTCATGAGCGCCGTCCGCATCCGCACCCTCGCCGCGACGCCCCCGACCGAACGCCTCCGCGCCACCGTTCAGGCCGGCTATGCCTCGAACCTGAACGCGTTCGAATCTTCCGCCGCCCTCGCCGGAGCTTCGGGGAAATACACATACGCCTTCCACGGCGCGTATCGCGAAGGCGACGACTATGAGGCGGGCGACGGCGCCAGGGTCTCCGCCGGCTTCCGGTCGTGGGCGCTCCGCGGGAAAGGCGGCTATCGCCCCAACGACCATACCGAGGTCTCCGTGATCGCGGGCTTTCAAAAACAGACCGACCTCGACGTGCCCGGCCGCACGCTCGACCTCGCCGACGGCGAGGCGAAAGACGTCACGGCGCGCTACCGGTACACCTCCGACGACGCCGTCCTCCGCGCCTTCGACCTCGTCGTGTACTGGAACCGGATCACGAGCGCGATGAACAACGATCACCGGCCGACGGCGCGTGTGGATCTTTTCCGCGATCCGCCCTTTGCGCTCCGCATCGATCTCGACGCCGCGCTCACGACCACCGGCGGGCGAGCGGCGGCGCGCATCGTCTCCGACGACGGCCTCACGCTCGACGTGGGCGCGGACTATTATCGAAAAAAACGGAACGCCGACCGCACCGTTCACAAACGCTCCGACGGCGCGCTCCTCTCCGCCGACACCATCTTCGCCGATGTCCGCATCTCCGACATCGGCCTGTTTCTGCGCGGGACGACGCGCGTCCGAGGCTTCAAACTCTCGGCGGCGACGCGCTTCGACTTCGTGCAGGCGGACGCGGGGGACGTCGGCGTTTTTTACCTCCGGAACGCGGCCCGGCAAACGCTCAACCCCGACAACCTCGACCGCAAGGGGACGAACCTGAGCCTGGCCTTCACCGTGGCGCGGCCCCTCTCTTCGGCATGGACGCTCGCCGCCGGACTTGGCTCGGTGGCCCGCACGGCGGACGCGCTCGAACGCTATGCCGACCGCTTCCCGTCCACGCGCTCGAAGACGAACGCCGAGGTCCTCGGGCGGCCCGAACAGGAGCCCGAACGCGCCTCGGAGCTCGACCTCTCGCTCACCGGCTCGTATCCTCGCCTGCGGGTGCGCCTGAACGTCTTCGCGCGGCTGATGAGCGACTATACCACCTTCCTCCCAACGGACCTGCCCGCCCGCGCCGACACCTCGGCCCGCATCTTCCGGTACCGGAACGGCGAAGGGCACTTCCGGGGCGGGGAGGCCACGGCCACGTACACGTTCGCCTCGATCCCCCTCACGCTCGACGCCGCCTTCGCCTACCTCTGGGGCAAAGACGTGACGCTCGACGAGCCCGCGTTCGGCGTCTCGCCTGCCGCCGCCGACTTCCGCCTCCGCTATGACGCGCCCGGCGGCGTCCTCTTTGCCGAGGGCGCGCTCCACCTCGTCGCCCGGCAGACGCGGGTGGCCGTCCTGCGCGGTGAGCCCCCCACCGACGGCTATACGACTGCCGACCTCCGCCTCGGCGTCCGTCTCCCGCACACCGAGGGCGACGTCTTCCGCTCCGCCTCGCTCCTCCTCGGCGTGGACAACGTGACGGACACCTTTTATGCCCGCCACGTCAACGCGCTCAACCCCTTCGATTTCACGTCCGTGCCCGAACCGGGACGGGTCTTCTTCGCCAGGCTCCGGCTGGAGCTGTGAACGCCCGGGCGCGCGTCTTTTTATTCAAACTCGATCAGCAGCGCGCTTTTCCCGACGGCGTCGCCCGCTTCGACGTGCACGCGCTGCACGACGCCGTCGCCCCTGGCGCGGAGTTCATTTTCCATCTTCATCGCTTCGAGGAGCACGAGCCCGTCGCCCGCTTTCACGCTCTGCCCTTCCTCGACGAGCACCGCCAGCACCAGCCCCGGCATCGGCGCGCGCACCTCGCGCTCGGCGGCCGCGTCCGCATCCGCGATCCCGAAGCGCTCCAGCAACATCGCCCGCTCGTCCTTGACGCGCACCTCGACCGACCGCCCCCCGAGGTGCAGGCGCACGCTCCCCTCCGATGCCTCCTCCACGACCACGGGCACGCTCCGCCCGTCGAGCAACAGCGAGTAATAGCCCTCGGCCACCCGCTCGAACGACACATCGGCCGCCTCCCCGTCGACAAACACCGTCCCTTCCCGGAACTCGATTTCGTACGAACGGTCTCCTACCTCGGCACGAAAAGTCTGATCTTGCATGCGCGTCTGCATAGCCTTGATTCGTGAGCGCGTTGTTTCGTTCAGACGCCATAATACGAACATTGTCCGTAATCCCGTAATCGACCGTTCTGTGCCCGCATGGATGAACTGACGCCCGAACGGCTCCTCCACGGCTACCGGTGCGGCATCTTTCCCATGGCCGACCCGGACGAGGGCGACGCCATCTACTGGTTTGCCCCGGACCCTCGCGCCATCCTCCCGCTCGACGCATTTCACGTGCCGAAGAACCTGGCGAAGTTGATCCGGCGAGAAACGTTCGAGGTGTCCTTCGACCGGGACTTCGAGGCGGTGATCCGGGCGTGCGCGGAGCGCCCGGAGACGTGGATCTCGGAGGAGATCATTCAGGCCTATGTGGCGTTACACCGCATGGGTTTTGCCCACAGCGTCGAGTGCCGGCGGGCAGGCGCGCTCGCGGGCGGGCTCTACGGGGTCTCCATCGGCGGCGCGTTCTTCGGCGAGTCGATGTTTCACCGGGAGCGGGATGCCTCGAAGGTGGCGCTCGCGCATCTCGTGCGGCGGCTTCGCCGGGGCGGCTTCACGCTGCTCGACACCCAGTACACCACCCCCCACCTGGCCCGCTTCGGCGTCGTCGAGATCCCCCGCGCCGAATACGAGCGCCGCCTCGCCGACGCCCTTCGCACCCCTGCCCGGTGGTGACGCCGACACCCTCCAACCCACGACCCGATGCGACTCCCGACGATTCTCTTTTTCGTGATGCTCCTGTTCAATCTCGGCTGCGGTGCGGAGGCATCCGATCCCGCGACGGCCCAGGCCCGGGAGGCTTCCGCCTCCCCCGAAGCGGTCCCCCCGGACAGCGTCACGGCCCGGCGTTTCGAGGAAGTGATGGCCTTCGCCCGGCGGGAGCGGCTGCACGAGCGCCCCCTCGGCGAGATCATGCAGGCCGTCGGCGAGCACTTTGCCGGGACGCCGTACGTGGCCGGCCTGCTCGACGCGCCGGCGGAGGAAACGCTCGTCGTCAACCTCAGCGGCTTCGACTGCGTGCTCTTCGTCGAGACGGCGCTCGCGCTCGCGCGCGGCATCGCCGTGGAGGATTATTCGTACGACACGTTCGTGCGCCACCTCCGCGAACAGCGGTACCGCGACGGGGAGATGAACGGCTATTGCAGCCGCCTCCACTATTTCTCCGAGTGGATCGCCGACAATGAGAAGCGCGGCATCGTGCGGAACGTCACGCGTGCACTCGGCGGCGTCCGACTCGACAAACGGCTCCGCTTCATGAGCGAGCACCGCGCGAGTTACCCGCGTTTCGCCGAAAACGACAGCCTCTTTCAGGGCATCCGCGCGATGGAGGATCGCCTCGCCGCCTACACGCTCTATTACATCCCCCAGGAGCGCATCCGCAGCGTCTACGACCGCCTCCAGGCCGGCGACATCATCGCCACGGCCACCAGCATCGAGGGCCTCGACGTCTCGCACTCCGGCCTCGTCTACGACGGCGGAGACGGGCAAAAAGGCTTTCTCCACGCCTCCACGAGCGGCGGCATCAAGGTTTCGCCGGATCTTCAAGATTATGTGGAGAACATCAAGATCCAGATCGGCATAGTGGTAGCGCGACCGGTCGATGCCCGCCCCCCGTCGGACCTCCGTCCCTAAAAGTCCCGGTCAACGTTGTCGCGTCGGCTTCGAAGAGCGGCGCGCGCAGGTAATCCTCTCATGGACATCACACGGATCGGCGTCTTTACCAGCGGCGGCGACGCACCCGGCATGAATGCATGCGTGCGCGCCGTCGTGCGAACCGCCCTCACCTATGACCTCGAAGTCATCGGCATCCGGCGCGGCTACGCCGGCATGATCGAGGGGGACTTCGTCGAGATGGACGGCATGTCCGTCTCGAACATCGTGCAGCTGGGCGGCACCATCCTCAAGAGCGCGCGCTCGGAGCGTTTCCGCACGCCGGAAGGGCGCGCCGAAGCCGCCCGCCGACTCCGGGAGGCCGAGATCGACGGGCTGATCGGCATCGGCGGGGACGGCACCCTCCGCGGGGCCTCCATCTTCTACGAAGAGTACGGCGTCCCGCTTGTCGGTTGCCCCGGCACCATCGACAACGACCTCTTCGGCACCGATGAGACCATCGGCTACGACACGGCGCTGAACACGGCCATCGAAAACATCGACCGCATCCGCGACACCGCCGACGCCCATGACCGCCTCTTTCTCGTCGAGGTGATGGGCCGGGACGCGGGCTTCATCGCGCTCAACAGCGGCATCGGCGGCGGCGCCGAACTCGTGCTCATCCCCGAGACGATCACCGGCATGGACGAGATCAAGAAACGCATCCTCTCGCTGATGTCGGCGCAGTCCCGCTCGTCCATCGTGGTGGTGGCCGAGGGAGACGAACTCGGCGGGGCCGCCAAGATCGCCGACGCCCTGCGCGGGGACCCCTCCTTTGCGCGGATCGACCTGCGGGTGTGCATCCTCGGGCACACGCAGCGGGGCGGCTCGCCGACGGCGCGCGACCGCGTGCTCGCCAGCCGCCTCGGCACCGCCGCCGTCGAAGCGCTCATGGAAGGACACGCCAACGTCATGGTCGGCATCATCCACAACGAACTTCGGCTCACCCCCTCGCGCAACGTCTGGCAACGCCGAAAAACCATCAATTATGAACTGCTGAAGCTGACCGAAGTGCTCAGTTGATCCACCGGTGGAGAACGGCCCTTACTCCGGAAAGCATCTTGCCCCCAAAGCTCCCAGGCTCACCCAATCTTGCGATGAAGAATTACCCCCCCGTTGACGCGGTCAAAGGCAAGAAAGAGGACGTGCAGGCGATGTTCGACGCCATCGCCCCGCGCTATGACTTGCTCAACCGCATCCTCAGCTTCGGCATCGACCGGCGGTGGCGCAGGCAGGCCGTCGCCATGCTGCGCGACGAACGCCCCGCCCGCATCCTCGACGTCGCCACCGGCACGGGCGACCTCGCCATCGAAGCGCTCAGCCTCGATCCGGAGAAGATCGTGGGCGTCGACATTTCCGAAGAGATGCTCGGGGTGGGGCGTCTCAAAATCGAAAAGATGGGCCTCTCCGATCGCATCACCCTGCGCAAAGGCGACGCCGAACGCCTGCCCTTCTCCGACTCGCAGTTCAACGCCGTGCTCGTGGCCTTCGGCGTGCGCAACTTCGAAAACCTCGAAAAGGGCCTCCGGGAGATCGCCCGGGTGCTCAAGCCCGGCGGCGCGCTGGTCGTGCTCGAGTTCAGCCACCCCCGCGCCTTCCCCATCAAACAGCTCTATCATTTCTACGGACGGCACATCCTGCCCCGCGTCGGGCGCTCCCTCTCGAAGAACGAGGGCGCGTATCAGTACCTCCCGGACTCCATCGCCGCCTTCCCCGACGGCCCCGCCTTCCTCGACCGCATGCGGACGGCAGGCTTCGAAGACCTCCGCTGGAAACCGCTCACCTTCGGCATTGCCTCGATCTACAAGGGCGCCCTGCCCGGCTGACCGCTTCTGCCGGTAGCGCTATGCGTCTTTCTTCACGTTGTTGTTCCGGTACTTCGTCATCGAGCACTCGTTGACCTTCCCCCGCGTGCGATACTCGACCCGATCCATGAGCCGGCGCATGATGTGCACCCCGAAGCCGCCTTTCTTGTGCCGCCGGGCGAACTCGAAGATGTTGGGCTCCTCATACTGCTCCGGCTCGAAAGACTCGCCCTCGTCGCGGATGCGGATGGTCAGGCGGTCGGGCTTGACGATGACGGCGACGTCGATCTGATGCTCGCCTTCTCCCTTGTATGCATGCTCGATGACGTTCGTGCACGCCTCATCCACCGCGACCTTCAGTTGCTCGACCACGTCCGCCGGAAGATCCGCCTGACGGGCATGCCGTTCGACGAACTGGCGCACGTCCTCCAGGTAGCGCGTCGAGCTCGGGATCGTGATTTTATACACGGATTGGGCCACGGTTCTTTCGGGTTGATCGCTTCGGGTGCGGCGTTTTCATCGGCGCCGGGCTAGCCTTCGGCCCCCTTTTCCTGCCGAAAGCGTGCGAGCGCCTCTTCTTCGGTTTCGACGATGTCGAAGAGCATCGGGAAGCCGAGCAGGTCGAAGACGTTGTACACCTTCGGCTGGAGCGCGGCGATCTTGATGTCGCCCCCCTCTTCGCGCAGTTCCTCGATGTAGGCCATGAAGACCCCGAGACCGGCGCTCGATATGTACATCAACCCCTCCCCGTTGACCACGATCTTGCAGTGGTTTTCGCTCTGACAGCGTTGAATGGCGGCCTCGAGCTCGGAGGCGGTGTGCGCGTCGAGTTCGCCCTTGAGATCGAGCACCTGAACGTCGCCGTTCTTTCGGAATCCTACGGAAAAATTGCTCATGGGGAGACGATGTTTTATTTCTTGAACGTGGGAGGAGGATCCACCGCCGTTGGGGAGGGCTCCGGGCCCTCCAGGGCGAGGGGCACGGCGGCGGGCAAGGGTTGCGGAAGGCTTTCCACGGCGACGGCTTTGCCCATTTCGATGCCGTGCCATTTCAGCACGACGAGCGTCATGTCGTCGTCGTATTCTTTGCTGCCCATGAACGTGTGCAAGTCCTTGAGCAGCGTGGTGTGCAGGTCGGTGGCATCCTCGTGGCGGTTGGCGGCCAGCACTTCGAGCAGCCGGTCGTAGCCGTACTCCTCACCGGCTTCGTTGCGGCTCTCGACCACTCCGTCGGTGTAGAGCACGAACACGTCGCCCGGCCGCAGACGAACGCGCTCTTCGACGAGGACCTTGCGAAAGAGCGTCCCCCGGTCCAGCCCCAGCCCCAGCCCTCCGGAACGCAGATACCGCGCCTCCCCGTTGAGACCGATCACGGCCGCCGGACAGTGCCCCGCTCGGGCCAGGACGAACTCTTCTCTTTGAAGGTCGAGCACGCCATAGATTACGGAGATAAACACGTTTTTCTCCAGCGAGTCGGCCAGCGCCACGTTGGCGTGATACAGGAAGTCGCGCGGAGACGGCGTCAGGCGGCTCACGGCCTGGAAGATGCCCTGCATCTCGGCCATGTAGAACGCCGCCGACGTCCCCTTGCCCGAGACGTCGCCGACGATGAGCGCCAGGCGGTTCTCGTCGAGCTGGACGAAGTCGTAATAGTCGCCGCCGACTTCGAGCGCCGAGACGCTGGAGGCGGCCAGCGCGACGCCGGGCAGGACCGGGAGCCGCTGCGGGAGGAGCCTCATCTGCACTTCCCGGGCGATGGTGAGCTCACGGGTGAGGCGTTCTTTTTCGAGTTGTTCTTCGAAGAGGCGGGCGTTGTCGAGGGCGAGGGCGGCCTGGGCGGCGAAGACGCCGATGGCCTCCACGTCGTCGGGTTCGAAGCCGTGGGTGATCTCTTTCGTGGCGAAGAGGACGCCGAGCACCTGATCCCGCGCCAGCAGCGGCGTCACCAGGAGGCTGCCGATGCCGTCGCCCGGGCGCGCGTTGATCCGATGGTCGGCCAGCGCCTGCGGCAGCACCAGCGGCGCGCGCGTGCTCCGCACCTCTTCGAAGAGCGCCTTGACGTCCATGAGCTGCTCCACGCGCGCCGGCTCGATGCTCTGCGCCGCCACGATGCGCGGGCGAAACGCGCCCTCCTCCAGCACCGGCATCACCAGCCACGATGCCTGCGCCGAGCACGCCTCGATGGGCGAAGCGGCGATCGTCGTGAAGAGCTTCTCCGAGTCGAAGACCTGGCTGACCAGGTGCGTGAGCGAGTGCATGGTCGCCATCTCGCCCGCCTTTCGCTGGTAATCGCTCGTGGTGGGCAAATGAAAAAGCAGCGAGAGGAAGGCCGTCGTGCAATAGAGGATGCCGAAATAGACGGCCAGCCCGGTGAAGATCGCCAGGGGATAGCTGTAATAGAGCACCGCCTGCAGCGCGCCCGGCACCAGTTCGAAGCTGCCGCCACTCTCAACGTCGATGCCGGCCATGCCCGAGAGGAGAATCAGGAGCAGAAAAGCGATGCCGCTGATCGCCATTTTCCCTTTGAACGAGAGGGACACGATCCACGAAAGCCGGAACGAGTTGACGACCATGAAGACCACCGCCGGGATGATGGCCAGTCCCTGGATCAGACCCACCCCTTCCTGGGGCGACTTCATGAAGCCCGACAGCGCCGCGATCCCCATGAAGCCGATCATCAGATACCAGTTGCGCTGGCTGCTTTTGGTCCGCTTCACGAGCACGAGGTCGCGGAAACGCAACAGGAGAACGAAGGCGAAGGTCGCTTTCAGGAGCGCCAGCAGACTCACCTTGAACGGGGCGGTCGGCGCCAGCGGCAGATTCGTCTCGGGGCTGTAGCCGATCAGCCCCACCGGCGGGATGCGAGTGACCAGGTAGCCCAGCCCCACGTAGAGCGCGCCCAGCAGCAACACCGTCCAGAAGATGCGGCCCGGCGCGGGCGTGCGGTGTTGAAAGACGTGCGCCAGCAACAGCCACAACGCCCCGTAAGACGTCAGCACCACCACCTGATAGACGCCGGTGACGGTGGCCGAAGCCGGCTCGCCGGTGCTCCAGAGCAGCAGGTGGTAGCCGATGGCCAGCACGTAGCACGTCGCCCACAGCGCGCCCAGGAGAATATACCGTACCCGCATCCTCTCGGAGGAGTCGAGCGCCGGCGTTTGCGATTTAGCGAACCATTTGGACGGCATACGGTCCCGTGGCAATCCTGACGAGGTGGTGGTTACACCTGTGCATGAGATCCGGCGAAGGTCGGAGGCGTCCACCCACGGGCAGGCGCGACCGGCGTCCTCGCTCAAGCGCCGTTTTACTATCGAGCGTTCCCCTTTGTTACAGGTCTCGCCCCGGCGCCTCGAATCCCCAAGGTAAAGGTTTTTCCGTGCTTCCGGAAGGCAAGCCGAATCTTCGCGCGGAGGAGCCTCCCCGCGTATCTTGCGTAAATGTTCGAAACGTCGGGGTCGGGGTAACTTCACCCGACCCTGCGACGTACAGCCAGAACGCCGTAGTTCTTCCGGATCGAGGCCCCCCTCAACATGAAAAGACGTCGCATCGTTCGCATACAAATTTTCCTTCTGGTCGTGCTCACGGGGCTGTTGATCGTGCGCGTGATCAAAGGGCCGCCGAAGCCGGACGGGCTGATCGTCTTCGCGGACCTCGAGACGGGCAAACTGAGCCACGAAGCCTTCACCCTCGACGCCCCCGCCCCTTTCCTCGTCGAGGCCGCGGGCTCTTTCGAGACGCCGGCTCCGGCGAGTCCCCTGGCCGCCTACGGTTGGATCCTGCGCCGGGACACCCGTGAGCTCGCCTGGCGCATGGACCCGGCCCGCCTCGAACACGACAACGGCACGCTCGCCCACGCCCGCGACAGCCTCATGCTGCCCGCCGGTGTCTATGACGTCTTTTTCACCACCTACGGTCCCACCCCCGAATCCCGGCGCGGCGCCTCGTTCCTCGGCCTCAAACATCACTGGACGAACGACGAGGACGACTGGATGATGACGCTGACCCCCGCCGAGGCGGGGACCGAGGCCCGAACGATCACGGACGAGAAGGTGGAGGACCTCGCCCCCGGCGGCCCCGACCTCGTGTGGACCACCGCCCCGGCCGACCGCCGGAACCATACCGCGTCTTTCCTCTTCCAGGCCACCGACACGCTCATGCTCAACCTCTACGCCATCGGTGAGTTCTGTGGGGAGGACCGCCATCCGTGCGACTACGGACGCCTCGAAGACGCCGCTTCCGGCGAACGCCTCTGGGAGATGACCTGGCGCAACACCAAGGCCGCCGGCGGCTGGAGCGCCAACCGACGCTTCCGGGGCGACGTGGCGCTCCCGCCCGGCGTCTACCGCGCCTCTTTCGAGACCGACGGGCGGCACCATTACGACCACTGGCGCGCCAACCCGCCGTACGATCCCGCCGCCTGGGGCCTGACGCTCCACACCGACAACCCCGCCGCCGTCACGGCCTTCGACCCGTGGCGCATGCGCGAACCGCTCATCCTCCTGACCGAAGTGCCCAACGACGCCCTCCGCACCGCCCAGTTCGTCGTGACGCGCCCGATCCGACTCATCGTCTATGCCCTCGGCGAGATCAGCGACAGCGGCAGTCCGTATGACTATGCCTGGATCGAAGACAATGCGTCGGGACGCCGCATCTGGGAGATGACCCGCGACGCCTCGCAATACGCCGGCAGCGGAGAAGGCAGCAACCGCGTCGAGATCGCCTTCCTCAAGCTCGACCCCGGCACGTACACGCTCGCCTATCAGACCGACGGCTCCCATGCCTTCGGCGACTGGCGCAACGGCGAACCGCCGCACTCCGAGCGCTGGGGCGTCACCCTCTTCCCGTTCTCCCCGCGCATCGATACGACCGCTTTTCGCCTCCTCGAACCCGCAGAAACCGCCGAGGCGCCGTCCACCCCGCCCCTCGGCGCGGGAGAGCTGCTCTTCAAAAAAACACGCCTCGGCAACGACGTCCATCTCAGGTTTCCCTTCGAACTGGACCAACCGACCCGCCTCCACATCTACGCCCTCGGCGAGATCTCCGCGAGCGGGAGTTATGACTACGGCTGGATCGAGCGCGCCGACACCGGAGAGACGGTCTGGAAAATGACGCTGCCGGACACCGAGCACGCCGGCGGCGACGACCGCAACCGCCGCTTCGACGGCGTCATCACGCTGCCTCCCGGCTCGTACATCCTCTTCTTCAAAACCGACTTCTCTCACGCCTACGGCGACTTCGACGGGGGCGCGCCCGACACCCCCGAAGACTGGGGCATCACCGTCGAACGCCTTGACGATTAGACGCAAAGTTCAAGGACGATGCCGCGGGGTGGGTCTTAATTTCCCTTCCCCCCTCCCCAACCTCGCCTTCCCATGACGCCCACGCTCGAACTGACCCTGCACGTGCCGGAAGCCCTCCACGACCGGCTCATCTCGGGGCTGGAGGATTTCGGCTTCGAAGCATTCCTGCAGGAAGCCGACCGGCTGAAGGGATACCTCCCGGCCTCGCAATGGAGCGCCGATCGGCGCGCGCGTCTGGCGGAGTGGCTCCGCGCACGCGGCGTCGAAACACGCCGGGAGGAGCGGATCATCGAGCCGGAGGACTGGAACCGGCAGTGGGAGCGCTCCATCCGCCCGCTCCCCGTCGGGCCGTTCCTCGTGAGACCGACGTGGACCGAGACGCCGCCCGAACACGCCGAAAAGATCCCCCTCCTGATCGACCCGAAGATGAGCTTCGGCACGGGCTATCACGAAAGCACCCGCCTCATCCTCCGCCTGCTCCCCGACCTCATCCGCGGCGGGGAGCGCGTGCTCGACGCGGGGGCGGGCACCGGCATCCTGGCCATCGCCGCCGTCAAGCTCGGAGCCGCCGAAGCCCTCGCCTTCGACGTCGACGCGTGGACCGTGGAGAACGCCGCCGAGAACTTCCACCTCAACGCCGTGGCCGACCGCATCACGTTCCGCCTCGGCTCCATCGAGGTGATTCCCGAGACGGACTTCGACCTCATCCTCGCCAACATCAACCGGAACGTGCTTCTGGATCTGCTCCCTGCCTTCGCCGGGAAGGTCCGCGCCGGCGGCCACGTCGTCCTGGCCGGGCTGCTCCGCACCGATCGCGCCCGCATGCTCGAGGCCGCCGCGCCCCTCGGGCTCACCCTCCACCGCGAAGCCGAAGAGGGCGCGTGGTGGTCGGTCGTCTTCAAAAAATGACCGTGCGGCGCTTCGCCGTAGCCGTGCGGAAACCCGCACGAACGAGGTCGCGATCCGAACCCCGAAGCCCATGCGCATCGCCGTCATCGACGTAGGGACGAACACGGCGCTCCTCCTCATCGCAGAGCGCACGGCGGAGGGGCGGCTTCGATCGCTTCACGAGGAGAGCCGCTTCGTGCGACTCGGCGAAGGCGTGGACGCCTCGCGGCGCATCGGAGCCGCGGCGCTCGAACGCCTCCGCGCGGCGCTTCTCGAGTACCGGGCGCGGGCCGAGGCATGGGACGCGCGCGCGATCCTCGCGGCCGGGACGAGCGCCTCACGCGACGCCGAGAACCGGGACGAGCTCGTCGCCTTCGTGCGGCGCGAGACGGGGCTCCGGTACGAGATCCTCTCCGGCGAAGACGAGGCCCGGTGGAGCTTCGAGGGCGCCGCGTCCGCCTTCGACGAGCGAGACGGCCCGTGCGTCGTCTTCGACGTCGGCGGCGGCTCGACCGAGATCGTCGCCGGGACGCCGGGGGGCGCGCACGAGCCCGCCCGCCTCACCTTCCGCCGCAGCCTCGACGTCGGCGCGGTGCGCCTGACCGAGCGGTGCTTCGCCGCGCAGCCGCCCGCGCCCGACGCCGTCGACGCCGCCC
>NZ_JBWOPL010000091.1:0-3642 GCF_056451265.1 Rhodocaloribacter sp.
GTGCTCAAGGAGATCCTCGTCCCGGAAGGTGAGACGGTGGAGGTCGGCACGAAGATCGCCGTCATCGCCACGGAGGCCGGGGCCGCGCAGACGCCCTCCCCCGCGCCCCCTGCCCCCCGGGTGGCCGAGACGCCCGCGCCCGCACAGGCGCCTGCGCCGAAAGCCGCGCCTGCGCCGAAAGCTGCGCCTTCGGGTGACGGCGCCGTGGCCGCCCCGGTGGAAGCGGGAGGGGGCATCGCCCGCCAGGACGCCAACGGACGTTTCTATTCGCCGCTCGTGCGGTCCATCGCCGAGAAAGAGGGGCTGACGATGAGCGAGCTCGCCGCCATCCCCGGCTCGGGCCGGGAGGGCCGCGTGACCAAACAGGACGTGCTTCGATACCTCGAAACGCGGAAGCGCTCCGCCGAAGCGCGTCCCGCCGAAGCGCCGGCTCCGCCCGCACGTCCCGCCGCGCCCCCCCCGGCTCCGGTGGTGCGCGCCGGCGAGAGCGGTCGCGTCGAGATCATCGAGATGGACCGGATGCGGCAGATCATCGCCGAGCACATGGTCCGCTCGAAGCAGACCTCGGCGCACGTCACCTCCTTCGCCGAGGCCGACGTGACGAACCTCGTGCGGCTGCGCGAGCGCAACAAGGAGGCGTTCTTCAAGCGGGAAGGCGTCAAGCTCACCTTCACCCCCTTCTTCGTATACGCCGCCGTCGAAGCCCTGCGCGAGCATCCGATCCTCAACGCTTCGGTCGAAGGCAAGCGCATCATCGTCAAACACGACTTCCACATCGGCATTGCCGTCGCCATCGAGCGGTCGGGGCTGCTCGCGCCGGTCATCCGCAACGCCGGGCATTTGAACATCGCCGGCCTGGCCCGTGTGGCCGCCGACCTCGCCGCGCGCGCCCGGAGCAAACAGCTTCAGCCGGACGAACTCCAGGGCGGCACGTTCACCGTCACGAACATCGGCTCGCTCGGCTCGATCATGGGCACGCCCATCATCAACCAGCCGCAGGTCGCCATCCTCGCCACCGGGGCCATCAAGAAACGCCCCGTCGTCATCGAGGACCCGGGCCTCGGCGACATCATCGCCGTGCGCCACATGATGTACCTCTCGCTCTCGTACGATCACCGTATCATCGACGGTGCGATGGCCTCGTCGTTCCTCCAGAAGCTCGTCTCCGTGCTCGAGTCGTTCGATCCGAACGGAGAGGTGTGAGGGGGGAAGCGATTAAATCCGGGAATCTGAAAGGCCGTTATTGACAATGTCCGAAGCGGACCCTTGATTATGGGGAAGTCGTCCCCGTGGTCGAGGGTCCGTTATTTTTATGAGATTTGGACGCCGGAGCGGGGCGCGGCTTTCAGGTATGGCGTGAAGGGTTCGCTGCTCCTTCGGCGCGTGGTTCCGGCGTGTGGAGCCCCGTTCGAGAGATGCGGAACGGATGCGCCATCGTTAGGCCGTCAGCGCACGATCCCCGGGGTTTCCATGACGAGCAAGGCATCGGGTCCGTCCCCACCACCGCTTCAACTCACGTTGACCGAGGTGCAGCATCGCATCCAGGATTTCCTCCGCGAGTATTTGAAGGAGAAAAGCCCGGAGACGGTGGGCACGTACCGCCGGTCGCTCCACGAGTTCGAGCGCTGGTTCGTGCTCCGGAAGCGGGAAGGGGGCAGGCACTTCACGGTGGACGGGGTGGAGGCGTACAAAAAATATCTCATGGAGACGCGCGGGTTGCACCAGGTGTCCGTCTCCACGTATCTGACGGCGCTGCGACGGTTCTGCCAGTATCTCGTAGACATCGGGCTGCTCGCGGAGAACCCGGCGCGCGCGGTCAAGGGCAACCGACGGCCGAGCACCCACTCGCGTTCGGTGCTCACGAAGACGGAGATCGACCGCCTGCTCGACGTCGTCGATGCCGTCACGCAGATCGGCAAGCGGGATCGCGCCATCATCTACATGATGCTCTTTGCCGGGTTGAGCGAGATCGAGATCGTCCGCGCCGACCTTCAGGATCTGGAGCAGACGCTCATGGGCTGGTATCTCCGGGTGCAGGGCAAGGGGCGCACCGTCAAGGATCAGCAGGCTCCCGTCGACCCTCCGGTGATGGACGCGATCCGTCTCTACCTCGACACGCGCGGGCGCATCCGCCCCGAAGATCCGCTGTTCGTTTCACACGGGCGCCGTTCCGAGGGGCAGCGCCTCAACACCCGCTCGGTGCGCAGCCGGATCAACGGGTATCTCAAGAAGGCCGGCCTCAAACGCCCCGGCATCACGCCGCACAGCCTGACGCATACGGCCGCGTTGCTCTGGCTCAACGACGGCATGAGCGTCGAGGAAGTGCGCCAGCGCATGCGCCACGGCACGCTCGACACGACGATGATCTATTTCAAGAAGCAGGGCCTGTTGACGCGGACCCCGGAAGAGATGAAGGACCTCGGAGGCTGAGCCGAAGGGCGGGATCCTGCCGGAAACGGCGAAGAGACCATGGACAGGATCCCCTCCGGTCTCTGAGCGACCGGGGACCCCCTCCCTCCTTCGGAGGCCTTCCCCATGAGAAGGGGGAGGGTTATGGAGTGGCGTCGGAAGTGCAGGCTTTGGAGCTCCTCCCCTTATGACGGGGAGGTGGCCCCGACGGGGTCGGAGGGGTCTTGTCTGCTTGAAAATAATGATTGAATCATATTAACGTTTAATAATGATAGTTATTGATCAAAATCAGTCTTACCATACAACTTATTAGAAGGGTTAGGATTGCTTGATATTATGTAACCAGCAGGAAACATACCGTTAATAGCCATTATTGCTTGTCCTGCAGGAGTTAATACAAAACCAGAAGAATCAGGACGTGAAAGACCTCCCTGAAAAATAGTTGCTCCTGATAAAGAAGCAAGATAATCATCAACATAAAGGAAACCAAGAGGGATTTTTACTCCGTTAACAATACCAAATGAATTTAACATGTAAGCCTCTAAGCCCGAACGATTAGTATAAGTACCAACCAAGGATGTCGTGCCTATAGTAAGATTGAAATCAGGATCTCTTGCGAAAACATGCACGTTACGAGTGCCGAAATTACCCTGCCATAAAGAATCACGGCGAAAAACAACTTTTAAAGGATCAGTAAGAAAATTATCGTATATAGGCGGTAATAAAGGAGATAATTCTAAAAAAGTACTGATTTCACTCTCAGGCCAGGGAGGTGAAGTGCCTCCGGGGAATAAGTGAACCCCGTAAACAAATAATAAAGAATCATTTACAACACCATTATTAACTATGGGATTGGGGCGGATAAGAGCGCCACCAAATCGTCGATTATTCAAATAAAAATTCACCACTCCACGAGGACCTCCAAGTAAACGACCTAAACCAATATCATTGCCAGAAGCTAACTTTTCAGTTGGAATAACAACAACAAAAGCAGAATCAAGACTCTCAACATTTAAGGGTTTTATCTGACCAGAAGTACCTCCGCCAAGAAAATTGTCAAAATGAGGAATAAGAGATTTGTGAATAGCATAAAAATTAGATAATATAATATTGTCAACAATATTATTAAAAAAGCCGTTAACCCGGGTATAATCAGCTATAGCATCAGGAGATAACAGCCCGCGTTTAAGAAATTCGCGGATATAATGCGTTCCGCCAGGACCTGTAATGCTT
>NZ_JBWOPL010000092.1:0-12037 GCF_056451265.1 Rhodocaloribacter sp.
CAACCTACGTTTTGCTCAAGTCCAAAGTGCATCCCGCGCTGATCTACGTCGGGCGTCGAGATGGTCTGGAGTTGCTGCGGTATACGAGGTCCGGCTGGCGTCTGAAGCCCGTAGAAGGCGTGAAGGAGGACATCCGCTCCATGGTGGAGGAGGAGGACGGGACGCTGTGGGTCGGCACCAAGCATGAGGGCGTTTTTCGTCTGCGCTTCGCCGAGGGGCTGGACGCTCCGCCCCGGCAGGAACGCTTCGACGCTTCGGACGGCCTCGTCGAAAAGGGCCTGACGGTCGTTGAAGTGGGGGGGAGGCCCCTGTTTTTCTCGGACAAAGATAAACGGCTGTTGCGCTATCGTGAGGAAGCCGAGAAGGAGGAACCGAAATTCTTCCCCGACCCGGAGTTGATGTCCCTGGTGGAAGCCGCGCAAGATACCTTGAAGGTTTTGAAGGAAGATGACGCGGGCAACGTGTGGATGGCCTACGCCGACCGTGTGGAGCTTGCGGTGCATCGGCCCGAAGGGGGATATGCGCGGAGGAAGATTCCGAGCCTGCGTTTCCCCGATATGAGCATCGAGACGATTTACCCCGAGCCTTCGATCACATGGTTGAGCAGCGGAAACAAGTTGCTCCGATACAACGCCACGCTCGATCGATCCGAGCCGATGCCGCCTCGCGTATTGATCCGGCGTATGGTGTTGACCGGACGAGACAGCCTGATCTTCGGGGGCGCATTTGCTTCTACGGGAGAAGCGCTTTCGATGTGGCAGGAAGATGCGTTCGTGCCGGTGCTGGCTCCCGATGAGAAAGACGTCGCGTTTGACGTGGCATCTCCCTCTTTCGTGCGGCCGGAAGAGGGGCGCTATCAGTATTTTCTCGAAGGGCGGGATGAGGCGTGGTCGGCGTGGGTCGCCGATGTCCGGCAAGCCTATCATAGTCTGAAGCCGGGTGTCTACCGGTTCCACGTGCGGGCGCGCAATGCGCAGGGCATCGTGGGCAAGGAAGCCGTTTTCACGTTTCGCATCCTTCCGCCCTGGTTTCAGACGTGGTGGGCCTATACGCTGTATCTGCTGACGGGGGTGGCGCTGCTCGGGTTCACGTGGAAGTACGTGCAGATGGTGCAGGCTCATCGTCTGGCCAAGCAGCAGGCGATCGATCTGGCGCGGGAGCGCCTCGTCAACGAGCGCCTGCAGCAGGCGAACGCGCATCTGCAGGTCGCCAACGAGCGGCTCAAGCAGGCGAACAAGCTGAAGGATGAGTTCCTTGCCACCACCTCGCACGAGTTGCGGACGCCGCTGACCGCCATCCTCGGCTTCACGGAAGTGCTGAAGTACGAGGTCCCGGAGGATGCGCCGTATCGCGAGTTCCTGGGCATCATCGAAGAGAGCGGCAACCGCTTGATGCAGACGCTTACCTCCCTTCTCGAAATCGCCAAGCTGCGGGCAGGCGTGCTGGACATCAACCTCGAACCGGTTGATCTGTCCCGACAGGCGCAGGACGTGGTGCGGATGCTCTCGGAACTGGCAAGGAAAAAGGGGCTCGTGCTCGAACTCGTCCCGCCGCCGGAGCCGCTCTATGCCTTGCTCGACGAGCATGCCTATGAGCGCATCCTGAGCAACCTCATCGGAAACGCGGTCAAGTTTACCGAAAAGGGCCGCGTGGTCATCGGCTTTGAACGGGCGGGGGATCAGGTGCGCGTGCATATCCAGGATACCGGCATCGGCATCGCGGAGACCTTCTTGCCGCATCTGTTCGAAGAGTTCCGGCAGGAGTCCGACGGCCTTTCGCGTTCGCATGAAGGAACGGGGCTCGGGCTGGCCATCACGGCCCGGCTCGTCAAGCTGATGAATGGCGAGATCACCGTACAAAGCCACAAGGGGAAGGGCAGCATCTTTACCCTCTCGTTCCCCGTCCACGAGCCGAAGCGCGCGCCGAAGCCCGGCAGCCGGTCGCTCGGTTCGGGCGATGGGTTGCCCTCGGGCACGGTGGCAGGGTAAGGCGGCGGCAGTTGCGTTTCGGGGAGGGCTGCGCTATACTTTTCGCGCCCACGACGCACGGCTCCCGAAGACGCACGGCCCCTGCGCTGCTCGCGGGTCCCGGGGACGAGTCCTCCCGCCGCTTCCCTCAGACCATAGCGATCGTTTGCGCGGCGCACGGTTGATCTCGCCCGCTGCGACGTCTTCCCGCCGGGCGGCCGCGCCGATGAGCCCCGCCTCTTTCGCCCCTTTGCTTCCTCGAGAAACATGCGCCTTGTCCTCTTGCTCCTTCCCGGCCTCCTGATGATGATGGCGGCCTGCCGTTCGGGTGGCGAAGCGGTGGAGCCCGCCGCCGTGATCTATACGAACGCGCGCGTGTGGACGGGTGCGCCGGAGACGCCCTGGGCGGAGGCGCTCGCCGTTCGGGGCGAAGCGCTGGCGGCGGTGGGCACGGCGGACGCCGTGACGGCGTGGCGCGGGCCGGAGACACGCGTGGTCGATCTCGGCGGGCGGTTCGTCATGCCGGGCTTCATCGACAACCACGCGCACTTCCTCTCCGGTGGATTTCAACTGGCGAGCGTGGATCTGCGCTCGGCGGATGCGCCGGAGGAGTTTCGTCGCCGCCTTGCCGCTTTTGCCGCGCGGACGCCTGCCGGGCGATGGATCACCGGGGGCGACTGGGACCACGAAGCATGGGGCGGCGCGCTCCCCGAACGGTCGTGGATCGACGACGTGACGCCGGAGCATCCGGTCTTCGTCAACCGCCTCGACGGGCACATGGCGCTGGCGAACACGAAGGCGCTCGCGCTCGCGGGCATCACGCGCGCGACGCCCGACCCCGAGGGCGGAACCATCGTACGCGATCCGGACACGGGCGAGCCGACGGGCGTCCTCAAGGATGAGGCGATGAACCTCGTCTACGCCGTGCTCCCGGACCCGACGCCGGCAGAGATGGACGAGGCGCTCGAACGGGCGACGGCGCACGCGCTCGCCCTCGGCGTCACGCAGGTGCACGACGTGGGCAGCTTCGGCGGATGGGACGACCTCGCGACGTACCGGCGGGCGCACGAGCGCGGCGCGCTCCGGCTCCGCATCTATGCCTTCGTGCCGCTCGCCGCATGGGCGCGTCTGGCCGCATACGTCGAAGCCGAGGGGCGCGGCGACGCGTGGCTGCGGTGGGGCGGCCTCAAAGGCTTCGTCGACGGCTCGCTCGGCTCGACGACGGCGTGGTTCTATGCGCCCTACGCCGACGCGCCCGAGACCGCCGGCCTCGTCATCACCGACACGACCGCGCTCCGGGCGAACATCCTCTCTGCCGACGCGGCGGGGCTGCACGTGGCCGTCCATGCCATCGGCGACCGCGCCAACGACTGGCTCCTCGACGTGTATGCGGAAGCCGAGGCGAAGAACGGCCCGCGCGACCGCCGCTTCCGCATTGAGCACGCGCAACACCTCAGCCGCGCCGCGATCCCCCGCTTCCGTCGTCAGAACGTCATCCCGTCGATGCAGCCGTATCACGCCATCGATGACGGGCGATGGGCCGAGAAGCGCATCGGCCCCGAGCGCATCCTCACGACGTACGCCTTCCGCACGCTCCTCGACGCCGGCGCGCCGCTCACCTTCGGCTCCGACTGGACCGTGGCGCCGCTCGATCCGCTCGAGGGCGTCTATGCCGCCGTCACCCGCCGCACGCTCGACGGCGCGAACCCGGAAGGCTGGGTCCCCGGGGAGAAGATCACCGTCGCCGAGGCGCTTCGGGCGTATACGTCCGCCAATGCATACGGCGGCTTTCAGGAGGCGCTCGTCGGCACGCTCGAACCCGGCAAGCTCGCCGACTTCGTGGTGCTCTCCGAGAATCCTTTCGAGATCGACCCCGTCGCCCTCAAAGACATCCGCGTGCTTCGCACCGTCGTCGGCGGCATGGAACGGTACGTCGCCGACTGAGCTTTCCCCGTTCGCTCCTCCCTGTTTTTCATGCGAAAACGAATGCGACAGACCTGGCGGCTGGTGCGGTTCACGGCCTCCATCCTCACACGGACCTCGTGGCTGTGGCTGACGGTGCGCTTCGTGCCGGAGGCCGAGCGGTCGGCCTACCGGGCGCGGCTGCAACGACAGGCGTGCGCGGTCTTTTGCCGGATCCTCGGCGTGCGCGTGACGCGGTCCGGCGCCTTGCCGGAGGCGAGGGCGGTGCTGGCCGTGAGCAACCACCTGGGCCTGCTCGACCCGTGGGTGCTTGCCTCGCAGATGTCGCTGGCCTTCGTGGCAAAGGCCGAGATGAACGACTGGCCCGTGGTCGGGTGGATCTGTCGCACGGTGGGCATCATCTTCGTCGCGCGCGAGCGCCGGATGCAGGCGAACACGTTCGTCGAACAGGTGCAAAGGCGGCTTCGGGAAGGGGTCCGCGTGCTCGTCTTTCCCGAAGGCACCACGAGCAACGGCGAGACGGTGATGCCGTTCAAGACGGGCGCCTTCGAGGCCGTGGCGGGGATGGAGGACGGCGCGGTGCTGCCGCTCTACCTGAACGTGCGTGAGGTGGAGGGGCGTCCGGCGACGGGGCGGCTGCGCGAGAAGATCACATGGGCCGATCCTTCGCAGACGATGCTTCAGAATTTCTGGAGCGTGCTCGGTTTGCGGAGCGTGCACCTGGAGGTGTGTGTCGGCACGCCGATCTCCACGGCCGGTCGCGATCGGAAGACGCTCGCGCGCCTCTCGCACGCGGCCGTGCTCGCCCTCGCCGAGGCCGGGCAAAAACAGCGCGCCGCGTGATTTTTGGAGAGAATGATTCTTTCGATCAAAGAAGCTCGTTTCCGCGCTGGAGCATGGGAACGAGTGGCGGAAGGCGGCGCACCCCTGACAGCGGGTTGAATGTGGAATGGGTGAGAAACCTTGAGGCGGAAGGAGGGCGGCCCCGTGAAGGCGAACGTGCGTGAGCCCAATGACGCGGCTCCTGATGCGCCGGAGACACCAATATCCGTGTGCGGCGAAACAATCCGTCCCGTCTCGGGTCGATGATAGATACCTTATCGCACACCATTTGTCTGTGAGATGAATTCATGGAAAGGCCGCGTCGCAACCGGGGTTCTTCACTTTTGATTGGCATCGGGCTGGTTTTGATCGGACTGCTGGCAGGGATTCTGGCCATGCTCTTCGTGATGAACCGGCAGGGGCCGGGCTTTCGAGGGCCGGTGGTCGAGCGCGTCGAGCTGGGCGGTCGGGCGCTGTCGGCGCGGGCGGCCGGGCCGGATTCGAGCGCGGCGGTGGCCGTCGCCGATGCGCGCACGCTCAACGAGCTGTTCAAGGAAGTGGCGGAGCGGGTCACCCCGACGGTTGTGTACATTCAGGTCGAGTCGAAGGGCGACGGGGGCGAGAGCTGGTTTCATAATTTTGACGACCGGCTGCGCGAGCGCGCGCCCCGTCAGAGCGTAGGCAGCGGCGTCATCGTCAGTCCGCAGGGCTATATCGTGACGAACAACCACGTCGTCGAGGACGCCGACGAGATCATGGTGACCCTTTCCGACAAGCGCCGGTATGAGGCGTCCGTCGTCGGCATCGACCCGAACACCGATCTGGCCGTGATCAAGATCGAGGAGGCGGCCGAAGATCTGCCGGTCGTCGCCCTCGGCAATTCGGACGAGCTGGAGGTGGGCGAGTGGGTGCTCGCCGTGGGCAACCCCTTCCGCCTGACCTCGACCGTGACGGCAGGCATCGTGAGCGCCCTCGGGCGGCAGGTCAACATCATCGAGGACAGCTTCGGCATCGAGGATTTCATTCAGACGGACGCGGCCATCAACCCCGGCAACTCGGGCGGCGCGCTCGTGAACCTCGCGGGTGAACTCGTCGGCATCAGCACGGCCATCGCCACGGAGAGCGGGTCGTACGAAGGCTATGGCTTCGCCGTGCCGGTCAGCCTGATGGAGCGGGTGGTGAGCGACCTGATCGCGCACGGAGAGGTGCAGCGCGGCTACCTCGGTGTCGAGATCGGGCAGGTGGATGCGCAGCGCGCCGAGCAACTCGGCATGGACCGCATCCAGGGCGTCTTTCTGAGCAACGTGTGGCGCGGGAGCGCCGCCTATAAGGCCGGCCTGCGCACCGGCGACGTCGTGCTCGCCATCGACGGACGCTCGGTCGACGCGCCAAACGAGCTTCAAAGCTCCGTCGCCCGTCATCGCCCCGGCGACCGGCTCGACGTGGAGGTCTGGCGCAACGGCGCCCGCGCGCGTTTCGCGGTGGAGCTTTTCGGCAAGGAAGACCCGGTCTATGACGACTGGTTCAGCGAACTGACCAACCAGCAGGCGCTGCCGGCGGAACCCGAGCCGGAAGCCGGTCCGGACGGGCGCGAGATCGTCGAGCTTGACGCGTGGGGCGTGGGCCTTCAGGAACTGAGCGACCGCGACCGGTACGTCTTCGGCGTCGAGAGCGGCGTCTACGTGGCGTACGTCACGCACGGCAGCCTTGCCGCCGCCGCCGGCCTGCCCCGCGACGTGGTGGTGCTCAGCGTCGGCGATGAGCCGGTGGACACGATCGACGCGGTCGAAGCGGCGTTGGCCCGCGCCGCCGAGACGGAGGACGCCGTGCTCGTCCGTGTCCGACGGCGCGACGGGGTGAGCGCCTTCTTCGAACTCGAAACTCCGGCAGGCGAATGAGCCGATTTGGGTTTTCGGCGTCCGGCTTTTAGATTACCACGTTTTCATGCGGAAGCCAGTCCGGCGAGGCGTCGGTCTGGCTTTGTTTTATCGGGTGGCAGTTATGATTCGATACCTGACGGCGGGCGAGTCGCACGGCGAGGCGCTCATCGGCATCGTGGAAGGCATGCCGGCGGGCGTCCCGTTGACGGCGGCGGACATCGACGAGCACCTGGCCCGGCGCTGGCTCGGCTTCGGACGCGGCGGTCGCGCCCGGTTCGAGCGCGACCGGGTGCACATTTACTCGGGCGTCCGCTTTTCAAAGACGATGGGCAGCCCCATCGCGCTTCGCATCGACAACGCGGCGCATCACCGGGACCGCTCCGGGTGGCCGGAGGTGATGGCCGTCGAGGGTGCGGGCGAGGGGGTCGTCCCGGTGACCCTGCCCCGCCCCGGCCATGCCGACCTCGTGGGGACGCAGAAGTACGGGTTCGACGACATCCGGCCCGTCATCGAGCGGTCGAGCGCCCGCGAGACGGCCATGCGCGTGGCGTGTTGTGCGGTGGCGCGGCGGTTCCTGAAGGCGTTCGGCATCGAGGTGGGCAGCCATGTGGTGCGCATCGGCGAAGTGGGTTACGAACGGCCCGAAGACTGGCGCGCGTCGGTGGAGGCGCTGCTCGAAGACGGAGCCGGGGCGCTCTACCGAGCCGCCGACGCGAGCGAGGTGCGCATGCTCGACCCCGACCTCTCCGCGCGGTGCGTGGCCCACATCAAGGACGTGAAGCGGGAGGGCGATTCGCTCGGCGGCGTCTATGAGGTGGTGGTGACGGGCGTGCCGCCGGGGCTCGGCTCGTACGTGCAGTGGGATCGCCGTCTCGACGGCCGGCTTGCGCAGGCCATCCTCTCCATACAGGGGCAGAAGGCCGTCGAGGTGGGGGACGGCGTGGCGGCCGCCGCCCGCCCCGGCTCGCAGGTGCACGACCCCATCCTCCTGGCCGAAGGCGGCTACGGGCGGCGAAGCAACCACGCCGGCGGCGTCGAGGGCGGCGTGTCAAACGGCATGCCTATCATCGTGCGCGGCTACATGAAGCCCATACCCACCCTCATCAAACCCCTCGACACCGTGGACATCGCCACCGCCGAGGCGCAGCCGACGCGCTACGAACGCAGCGACGTGACGAGCGTGCCCGCCGCCTCCACCGTCGCCGAAGGAACGGTCGCCTTCGTCATCGCCAACGCATTCCTCGAAAAGTACGGCGGCGACAGCCTCGAAGAGATCCGGCGGCGCTTCCCGTGAGACCGCCCGGCGCTTCGAGCGTCCGCCCGTCGGAAGGGCTTCCCGAAATGCCATGCAATTGCCACCCTTTCTTGACATATTGTGGCCAATTCATCCGAAACTATGGAGGGCGGGGCGGGGTTGGTATGTCGATTCCACCCGGAGCATGGGCCTGGCTGTTTTTTGAGCATCGTGGCTCCCCTCACCGACTTCTCTTAAACATGTTGCGGGATGGATGGAGGAATCCTGTAAAGGATTTCGTCGCTCTCGTCTCCATCCACTGCTTGATACACCATGAAAGACTCTCTTCTCTTTTTTTGTCGCGCGGCCTTTCGTAAAACGTTCGATTCGACGTGGCGCGCCGGGCTGATCCTGGTGATGGGGGGGATGGCGGGATGGGGCGGACACGCGCAAGCGCAGGCTACGGACGGTCGGATCGATCTTCAGATTTGCACCAGCGATGCCGAGACCGGCGCGTTTCTCGAAGGATCGAACGTGCGGGTGCGGAGGCGTCCGCGCACGGCCGATCAGCCGGAGGCCGAGAGCATTACGGGGCCGGACGGGTGCACGCAGATGATCGTGGCGGTGAACGTCGGTACGGAGGACGACCCGACCGTGCCCGACGCCTTTTCGACGAGCGCGCCGTACCCGAATCCCGTCGCCGACCGGGCGCTGATCCCGTTCGTCGTCGGCGACACGCAGCCGGTGGCCTTCGCCGTGTATGACGTGCTGGGCCGCCGCGTGACGCCGGCGTGGCGCGAGATGATCAGCGCGGGGCAGTACGCGATGGAGGTGAGCGTGGCCGGGCTGGCCGACGGCGTGTACCTCTATCGCTTCGAGGGTGCGGAGGGGGTCTCGACGGGACGTATGGTGAAGGTGGGCGGCGGTGCGGGCGCTTCGGCCTCGGTGCGGCTGACCTCGCGCCCGGCGGCGGCGCGGGTGGAGACGTCGAGCGCCGGGAAAAGCGCCGAAGTCTATCCCGTGCGCGTGTGGGCGAATCACGACGGCTATCAACAGGTCATCCGGGATCTCGACGTCGAACCCGGCGCATCGATCGTGGTGGCGCTTCCCAGGGCCGGAAGCTCGGGGGGGAGCGATGTGGGAGACAACGTGCCACTCATCGACATGGGCGACACGAAATATCTGGGCCTGTACAACGGCGGTCTCTACGGGGTCGGGGAAGTGGCGATGCCGCCGGAGCATGACGCCGAAGGCATCGCGCGCGGGCAGAGCATCGAACCGCTCGACGTCGACGGCAACCCCGATCCCAACGGCCATTACGTGCTCATGTCGATCGGCTTCTCGAACGCCTCGCAGGAGTGGTGCCACCCGTCGGATGCGCTCGTGGAATGCAACTCGTGGACGTTTGTGGGACAGGCGCTCGCCGACCCGGACGTGGAGAAGGATCATCTGGTGCTGGTCAACGGCGCGAAGGGCGGGCAGACGGCGCCGCTGTGGATCGGCGAAGAAGGTCAGGTGAACTATGACCGCATCCGAGACGTGCACCTGACGCCGCTCGGGCTGAGCGAGAAGCAGGTCGTGGCGATATGGCTGAAGGTGACGAACGCCGCACCGAAGGTCTCGCTCCCCGATCCCGACGCCGAAGCCTATCTCCTGAAAGAGCAGTATGCCGAGATCGTCCGGACCTTGAAGGAACGGTATCCGAACCTGAAGATGGTCTTCTTCTCCAGCCGCATCTATGGCGGATACGGCAACGAAGAGGGCGTGGATCTACACCCGGAACCCTATGCCTATGAGTCGGGCTTCGGGGTGCGGTGGACCGTCGAGGCGCAGATCAACCAGATGGCCGGAGAAGGCATCGACCCGGATACCGGCGACCTCGACTACAACACCGTCGCGCCGTGGATCGCGTGGGGGCCGTATACGTGGGCCGACGGCCTCAACCCCCGCAGCGACGGGCTGATCTGGGAGCGGAGCGACTTCGAAGACGACGGCACGCACCCCGCGCAAAGCGCCGAGGAAAAGGTTGGCGGGATGCTCCTCAACTTTTTTAAATCCGCCCCGCAGACGAAGTGCTGGTTCCTCCAGGACGGCGCGTGCAGTGAGACGGTGACGAGTTCGAAGCCGATCCCGCTCACGGAAATGACGACGGCCGACGAGTATCAGGGCTTTCAGGGCGGGTTGTATCCCGACGTGTCCAACGTCGCGCCCGAGGCGCACGCGGAAGAAGGGCTCGCCCGCGCCCGGAACATCGAGCCGCTCGACGTCAACGGCAACCCCGATCCGAACGGGAAGTATGTCTTCATGTCCATCGGGATGTCGAACACGACGCAGGAGTTTTGCGCGCCGAGTACGTCGCTCGGGTGCAACCCGTGGTCCTTCATGGGCAAGGCCGCCGTAGATCCGGAGGTCAACCATACCACACTGGCCATCGTCAACGGCGCGCAGGGGGGCAAGGGGGCCGACGCCTGGATCTCGGCCTCCGGGGATCAGTACGACCGCATCCTGAAGGAAGAACTGACGCCGCAAGGACTCTCCGAGAAGCAGGTGCAGGTGATCTACTACAAGAATGCCAACAAAGCCTCCGGCTCGCGCCCGAGCCTGCCCGACCCCGACGCCGACGCCTACCTTTACCTGGAGAACCTGGGCCTCACGGCACGCGCCCTCAAGGAGCGCTATCCCAACCTGAAGATCCTGTTTGTCTCGAGCCGCGTCTACGGCGGATATGCGCCGCTGACGACCAACAGCCCGGAGCCCTGGGCCTATGAGACGGGCTACTCGGTGAAATGGCTCATCGAAGCGCAGATCAACCAGATGTCCGGCGGCGGCGTCGATCCCATCGCGGGCGACCTCGACTACAACACCGTCGCGCCGTGGATCGTGTGGGGGCCGTATTTCTGGGCGGATGGCCTCACGCCGAGAAACGACGGCCTGCTCGACGGCCTCTACGACGGCCTCTTCTGGGAGCGCGACGACTTCGAAGCGGACGGCTCGCACCCCGCCCCGGGGCTGAACGAAGACGTGGCGCCCGGCAAGGGCGAAGACAAGATCTCCGACATCATGATGGGCTTCTTCAAGCGCACGCCCTTTGCCCCGTGCTGGTTCGTCGAGGGGGGCGTGTGTGAGCAATGAGGGAGGCCTGACGGAAACGCGCAGGAAACCTATTCCGGGAGAAACGCACAAAGGAAAGGGGCGTCTCCCGGCGCCCTTCGGCCCGGCTTCCGGCTCTCCCGCGCATCCCCGGTCATCCTTATGAACGCCGCCCCCGACGAAGGCATCCTGAAAGACCTCGCGCTGCTCTACGTGGCGCTGGCGCACGGCGCCGATCGGCGGCTCGAACGCGCCGAACTGGAAGTGATCGCCGACCGGTTGCATGCATGGCAGGACCGGGTCGCGAGCGAGACGGCTCTCGGCGCGATCAGGGTCGCGCTCGAAGCGTACGTAGGCGAGGCCTCACAGGCGCACATCGAACGGGCCATCGCGCATCTCCGCGAGGCTTGTCCGGAGGAACAGCGCCGCGCCATGCTCGAAGACTTCGTAGCCATTGCCCGGGCCGACGACGTTTTTCTCTACGAGGAGGCGCGCTTCATCGAGCGACTGGCCGCAGCGTGGGACGTGCGCCTTTCTGCGGAGGACGGCGGGAGGCTCTGGAACATCCTGGATGGCGGGCGCGCCGGAGACTGGACGCCGCTGCACGACCTCTCCCTCGTGTACCTGGCCGTGGCGCATCAGCCGGATCGGGCCATCGCCGCGCCGGAGCGAGAGGCCATCGTGAAGAAAATCAAGGAGTGGCTCCCCGAGGCCCGTGAGGCGGACGTGGACGCCGTGGTGCGCGAGGCGCTCCGCGTCTATGCCGACGCTCGCGATGAGACGGCGGTGACGCGCGCGCTCGCCTCGCTCAAACGCGCCGTCCCGGCCCACCAACGCGCCGCCCTCCTCGCCGACCTGCGCTACATCGCCTGCGCCGACGGCGTGATGCTGGTGGAGGAACGCGCGCTCATCGAGCGGATCGCCCACGCGCTCGGCCTCACGGAAAAGCCGGAAGCATGAACGCGCGCAAACGCAATGACGGCCCCGGGTCTCACTTCAGGAGGATCATGCGCCGGGTGTGTGTGAGCCCGCCCGCCTCCAGACGGTAGAGGTAGACGCCGCCGGCCGCTCCGGCGGCCTCCCAGCGCGCCTGATGCACCCCCGCCGGAAGCACGCCCTCG
>NZ_JBWOPL010000093.1:0-20053 GCF_056451265.1 Rhodocaloribacter sp.
CTTTGAACCCACCGAAACCGCTTCGATTCCCCCTCACCCCGGCCCTCCGAGAGAGCAGGATACCATGAATCTCTCCCGAAAGAGCAATGCCTTTCCTTGCGAGGCTAGGTGTTGACTGTTTCAAGCAAAAAACGCCCATTGAAGCGTGCTGGAGGTCTTTTCGGCAAGCGGTTCGTCTTTGTCGCAAGGGTGAAGGTAAGAGTGCGGAGCGCCTGCCGTGTTGCGAAAACACAGGGGCGAGGTATGAAATGACGGTGTCATTTCTCACGGATCAATGCCATTGCCCCCCCTATCCCGCCCGAATACGCACTACGAAATACGGAACACCTTCACTTCACGTACACCGTCTTGAGATTGACGAACTCCTTGATGCCCGGCTCGGCCAGTTCGCGTCCGTAGCCGCTCTCCTTGACGCCCCCGAAAGGCAGGCGCGGGTCGGAACGGACGAAGGTGTTCACGAAACAGCTTCCGGCTTCGAGTTCCTCCACGGCGATGCGCCGCCCCCGCGCCACGTCGGCGGTGAAGACTGCCGCGCCAAGGCCAAACACGGTGTCGTTCGCCACGCGGATGGCCTCGGCTTCGTCGCGTACGGGGAGGACGGCGGCCACGGGACCGAACAGCTCTTCGTCGTACGCGGGCATGCCCGGCTTCACGTCGGTGAGCACGGTGGGCGGATAGAACGCGCCCGGCCCCTCGGGCAGTGTGCCTCCGAGCAGGAGCCGCGCGCCGCGGGCAAGGCTCTCGGTCACCTGCCGGTGCAGTTCGTCGCGGAGGTCCACGCGCGCCTGCGGACCGACGTCGGTGACTTCGTCCAGCGGGTCGCCCATCGTGCGCGCCCGCATCCGCGCCACGAAGCGCTGCTCAAACGCCTCCCGCACCGCCTCGACGACCACAAAGCGCTTGGCGGCGATGCAACTTTGTCCGGAGTTGATGAGCCGGCTCGTCACGCATGCCTCGACGGTCGGGCCGAGGTCGGCGTCTTCGAGCACGACGTACGGATCGCTGCCGCCGAGTTCGAGCACAGTTTTCTTCACCGCGCCGCCCGCCGCGCGTGCCACGGCCTTCCCTGCCGGGGTGCTCCCCGTCAGCGTGACGGCCTTCACGACCGGATGCCGAATGACGTCCTCCACCCGCCCGCTCGGGATGAGGAGGGTGCGAAAAAGGTTCTCAGGGAAGCCCGCCTCGCGGAAGACGGCCTCGATGGCGAGGGCGCATCCCGGGACGTTCGAGGCATGTTTGAGCACCCCCGCATTGCCCGCCATGAGGTTCGGCGCGGCAAAGCGGAAGACCTGCCAGAACGGGAAGTTCCACGGCATCACGGCGAGCACGACGCCGAGCGGCCGGTGCGTCACGAAGCTCTCCGAGGCGTCCGTCGTCACGGGAACGTCGGCGAGGAAGCGGGCCGCGTGTTCGGCATAATAGTCGCACACCCACGCGCATTTTTCCGCCTCGGCGCGCCCCTCGCGCACCGGCTTGCCCATCTCTTCGGCCATGAAGGTGGCGAACGTCCCGGCGCGCGCGCGAAGGAGGCGGGCCGCCTCGCGCATCCGCTCGGCCCGGTCGGTCAGGGAAACACGACGCCACGCTTTTTGTGCGGCATCGACGGCGCGGAGGATGCGCTCCACGTCGGCATCCGTATGCGCCTCATAGGTCCGGAGCGTCGCTCCGGTGGCGGGGTTGATCGAGACGATGGCCATGACGTTGTCCGGGGAATGTGCCGTCTTTTCCGGCATTCGAGAGACAGAGGAACGACAAATATACGCTCGCAACCCGTCAAGATCCGCCCCCATACGCGCGCGACCCCGGTTCGGGCGCATGCCGGCATGCACGGTTGCCCCGCATGGGGAACGTGCAAGGCTTCAATAGTCGTCGATAGTGACCGGGTAACGGGGCTTGCCCCGGCGCGGCATACGCGGAAACGTGCAATTGGTCATGCGCCGGTCGAGAGGAGGGGCTTCCCGATCGCCCCTGCAAACTCAAACGATACCCCTCCGACCCCTACGGGGCCACCTCCCCTTCATAAGGGGAGGATCTCCAACGCCTGCATGAACCGCCCCCGACTCCTCCAATCAACCTGTTCCATAACCCTCCCTCCCGGCAAGGGGGGCGCATGGAGACATGCACAGTTGTCCCGCATGGGGAACGTGCAAGGCTTCAAAAGTCGTCGATAGTGACCGGGTAACGGGACTTGCCCCGGCGCGGCATACGCGGAAACGTGCAATTGGTCATGCGTGCCGCCGGTGCGCCCATTTTCCCACAAAAAAGCCCGCCTCCGGGGGTTCCGGAAGCGGGCGGTCGGCCTCCCGGAGGCGGGGGCCGTCAGAAGAGCGTTTTGACGCCGAGGAGGAACGTGCGCGGAAGGCCGGGCCGGACGCCGGCGGGGCGACGCGCCACGATGTACGCGGCGTCCGTCACGTTGCGCAGGGCGGCGAAGAGCTTCACGTGCCATGAGAGCCTCACATCCGCCGAAGCGTCGAGGACGAAGTGGGCGTCGGTGCTCTCGGCTTCGAGGAACGCGCCGTGCCCGGCGGTGGTGCGCATCCGGCTGACGTACCGACCTTTGAGGTTCACACCGAAGCGCGCCGCTTCGACGCCAAGGCCGAGGGAGAGCTGATGACGCGGGAGGTACGGCAGCTCGTCGCCTTTCTCCACCGTGCCCCATCCCTCGAAATCACTCTCGAAGCTGTTCCCGAAGGTGGCTTTCGTGAGGGTGTAGGAAAGCGAGAAGGGTATGCTGAAACGGGTCTTCGCGGCGCGCCCGAGGTCATACCCGAGCGCCAGTTCGAAGCCGCGCGCGTGCACGGCGCCGCCGTTGAACTGATCGCCGGAGCCGGAGCCTCCGCTCGCCGCCAGATCAGAGCCGAGGAGGTTGCCGTAATCGTTGAAGAAGAGGACGCCCTCGGCGTGGAAGCCCGCGTGGCGCACCCGCGCGCCCGCCTCATAGTTGACGCTCGCTTCCGGCTTCGTGCCCTCCTTCGAGCCCGGCGGCGCAAACCCCCGGTGCACCCCCGCGAAGGCGCTGACCGCGCGCGTGAAGGCATAGTCGACGCCGACGCCGGGGATGACCACCGAGACCGTGTTGGCCCGCGTGGCGAGGTCCACACCCGTGCGCGCGGGGTCGTTCTTCCCGTAGTCCTCGCGCCGGATGGTGATGTGTTCGACGCGCACCCCGGGGATCGCCGTCAGTCGCCCGGTCTTGAGCCGGTATTGGGCGTACGCCGCCACCGCCCGCGCCGTCTCCACACGGTTGCTCTCCGTGCCGGGCGTGCCCGCCTGCGTCGGCTCCATCACCCCGCCGTCCATGCGGTAGAGGTCCACCCACTGAAAGCGGTCGATCTGATCCTCGTGCACGCGCAGGCCGAGTTCCACTTCATGCGAAAGGTTCTCCGTCCCGAACTGAACTCCGACGATGGTCTGCACGCCCCGCGCATAGTACGAGCGGTTGTTCGCCTTCATTTCGAGCGCGTTGTCGTTCGGACTCGAAGCGCCCGTCAGAATGGCGTACTCCTCGGCAAAGCGCTCCGGGTCGGCCAGGAGCGCGCCGATCTTCACGCGGTCGCCGTCTTCGGAGGCGCGGACGCGGTCAAGTTTATACCAGTTTCGGGAGAAATCGGTGCGATAGAGCGTCGTCGTGACGTCCACGCCGTCGAAGGGGCGGATGACGTGGCGGAGCATGTACTGCTCGTGCTCGGTGTTCATCACGTCGCGCTGCGAGGCGGCATAGCGACGGACGGGGTTGCGGGCGAAGTCGGCGTCGGTCAGCCCGAGGTACGTTTCGTCCGACGTTTCCGTGGCCCGCCCGAGCTTGAACGTGAGCGCCTGATACACGCGCGCGTCCGGGTTCGTGTTGAGGCGCAGTTTGGCGAGGAAGTCCTTTTTGTCGAAGCCCGTATCGCCGCCGCCGTCGAGTTCCTTGAAGCCGTCGCTCCGGCCCTGATAGGCCTCGACGAGGAAGCCGACGTTGGCGTACGAATCGCCGAGGTAGGCGTGCACGGTGCGTCCCCGGTCCTCGCCCGCGAGCACGTCGAGCCGGCCCGAGAACGTCTCGGGGATGGCCGTCGAGATCAGGTTGAGCGCGCCGCCGGTGGTGTACGGGCCGTACTTGATCTGGCTCGATCCTTTGCGCACCTCGATGCCCTGCATGCGCCCGGCCGTCGGGAAGTAGTACGCGGCAGGGGCGGCGTACGGGGCGGGGGCCATGAGCACGCCGTCCTCCATCACGGTGATCTTCGAGCTCCGCTCCGAACCCGAGCCGCGCAGGCCGATGTTCGGCCGCAGGCCGTAGCCGTCCTCCTCCTGAATGTTGACGCCCGGAACGTCCTGAAGGATGCGCCCGATGTCGTTGAAGCTGAAGCGTTCGAGGTCGCGCGGCGAGAGGTAGTGCGCCGAGCCGGGGATGCCTTCGATACCGCGCCGCCCGCCGGTCATCGTCACGCGGCGCACGACGATCTCGTCGAGGTCGATGGGCCGTTCATCGAGGATGAGGACGAGTTCCACCGTCTCGCCCGCCCGCACGGTCACCGTGCGGCGGGTGGTCTCGAAGCCGAGCATCCGGGCCGCGAGCACCTGCGTGCCCTCTGGCGCACCCGTGATGACGAACGAGCCGTCGGCGCCGGTGGCCGCCCCCACGCTCGTCCCCTCGACGTATACGTTGACGCCCGCCAGCGGCTCTTCCAGCGTCGCATCCACCACGACGCCGCGTATCTCTCCCGTCTGCGCCCATACGAGGCCGGGCAGCAGCACAAGGGCCGCCCAGACCGCCGACCGCCTGAAATGCCTGACGAAATCGATGTTCATAAGAGAATTCCCTCGATGATTGGGTGGTCGAATCCCGCGCGGGCGCTTCTCCTTAGATTGGCCCTCGGGGCGTCCCGCGCTTATTTAGATCGAATCTACGATCTTATTTAGATTAAGTCCAGATTAAAAAGATTGATCTCATCGAGATTTCGAACGCCGCCGCGTGTGGAGCGCCGAGAGGCCTTATTTCCCTCCCCGCGCGCCCGGCCCGGGTTCCGCGGCCTCTCTGGAAATGCTGATTTTTCATGGCGTTCGACGGCTCTTTCTCCGACTCATTCTGCGCCGCCGCACCACTGGAAGCGATTCCAATTATGGGCTGGAACCGGTTCCAAAGTCCCCCTCTGCCTTTCCCCGGCTCCTTCATAGCATTATCATATTATTAATCCCACGTGCCCATCCTCCGCAGGCGCGCCGCTGCGCCGCGTCCCCCCTCCAAGCATTCCCGCCTGGCCGTCGGGCGAGTGGGTCGGCAGGGCATCTTCACTCCCATATTTTCTCTCAGGCACTATGAAGAGCAGAGACCGTCGGCAACTTCTACCTCCTTCTCTGAGGACGCTCGTCCATCGCATGAGCGTGCTCGCGTTCCTTCTGGCGGCAGGCCTGACCTCCGCCCAGGCCCAACCGTTCGAGGTCCACGGGACCGTGCTTGCGGCAGCGGATGAGATCCCGCTCGCCGGTGTCAACGTCGTCGAGGTCGGCACGCTCAACGGCACCGCCACGGCTCCCGACGGCACGTTCTCGCTCACGGTGAGCAGTCCCAACGCCTCGTTGACCGTGTCCTTCGTCGGTTTTCTGACGCAGACCGTTCCCGTCAACGGGCAATCGGAGTTGACGATTCGGCTGGAAGAGGACGTAGCGGCCCTGGAAGAAGTTGTCGTCACGGCATTTGGCATCGAGCGCCAGGAGCGCGCCGTGGGGTTCTCGGTGGGCAAGGTAGACGGCGAGGATTTACGGGAGGCGCGAGAGAACAACGTCGCGCTCTCGCTCTCGGGTAAGGTAGCCGGCGTGGTGGTGAGCAAGCCCGCCTCGGGGCCGGGCGGCTCGAGCCGCGTCATTATCCGGGGCAACACGTCGCTCGAAGGCAACAACCAGCCGCTCTACGTGATCGACGGCGTCCCGATTGACAACAGCAACCTGGGCAGCGCCGGCATGTGGGGTGGTCAGGACCTCGGCGACGGCATCTCCAGCATCAACCCGGACGACATCGAGAACATCTCCGTGCTCAAGGGTCCGGCGGCGGCGGCCCTCTACGGCACGCGCGCCCAGAACGGCGTCATCCTCATCACGACGAAAACCGGCAAGAAGTCCGGTCTCGGCGGCATCGGCGTCGAGTACAACGCCAACGTCACGTTCGAGGACGTGCTCGTCCGGTACGATTTCCAGGAAGCATACGGCCAGGGCGCGCGCGGGCAGAAGCCCGCGTCACAGGATCAGGCGTTGAGTCAGGCGTTCAGTTCCTGGGGCGCGCAGCTCGATGGTTCGCCCGCGGTGCAGTTCGACGGCGTGGCGCGTCCGTACGCCGCCGTCGGCAGCAACATGGACCGGTTCTACGAGTCGGCCGTCACGAACACGAACACCCTCTCGCTCAACGGAAGCATTCAGAACACCGCGATCCGGGCTTCTTTCTCCCGTCTCAACAGCGAGAGCATCGTGCCCAACTCCGGCCTGGAACGCTACACCGTTTCGTTGCGCGGAACGTCCACCTTTGGCAGCCGCCTTTCGTCCGACGTCAAGGTGAACTACATCCGGGACAACACGAACAACCGCAGCGAACTCAGCGACGCGCCGCGCAATGCCAACTGGACGGTTGCTTTTCTTCCGCCCAACGTGAACGTGGCGTCGATGAAGCCCGGCTACTGCGTGGGCGACCCCGATCCCAACAAGCCGATTTGCCCGCAGGGGCTCGATGAGAACGCCGAGTTTCGCATCAGCGAGAGCGTCTTCCAGCAGAACCCGTACTGGTCCGCGCTCAAGTTCACCGCCGACGACACGAAGGACCGCATCATCGGCCACGCCCTGCTCAGCTACAAGCTGCTCGACTGGCTCACGGTGCAGGGACGCGTGGGGCAGGACTGGTACAAGATGCGTCGCACGCGGGTGCAGCCTTTCGGCACCGCCTTCATCCCGAAAGGCTCCATCAACGAGGTGGACTGGACGGTGCAGGAGCGGAACTACGACTTCCTCTTCACCGCCAAACGGCCGCTGATCAAGGATCTCGAACTCAACGCCTCCTTCGGCGGCAACAAGCTGGAGCGGTCGTTCGAGCAGCTCAGCCTCAACGGAAGCAGCTTCAGCATCCCCGGCCTCGAAACGATCTCGAACGCCGCGCAGACGAGCAACGGCTTCGGCGTCTCGAAGAAGGAGATCAACTCGCTCTACGGCTCGGCGGAATTCGCCTATCAGAACTACCTCTTCCTGACGCTCACGGCGCGCAACGACTGGTCCTCGACGCTGCCGGTGCAAAACAACTCCTACTTTTACCCCTCGGTCAGCGCCAGCTTCGTCTTCACGGACGCCTTCAAGCTGCCGGCGTGGTTCACCTACGGCAAGGTGCGCGGATCGGTGGCGGAAGTCGGCGGCGACACCGACCCGTACCGCCTCAGCCTGACCTATGCCCTGGGCAATTTCACGCATCAGGGGCAGCCCGTGGGCCGCATCGCGCAGACCGCCATCCCGCTGGCGGACCTCAAGCCGTCCTCGCACGTCGGCTGGGAAGTCGGCTTCGACACGCGCCTCTTCGACAACCGGGTCGGCGTGGACTTCACCTACTACAGCGCCGAGACGAGCAACCAGATCCTCAGCACCACCGTGCCCGTCACGACCGGCTACAGTTCGAAGATCATCAACGCCGGTTCGATCGAGAACCGGGGCGTCGAGTTGCTGCTCAACCTGACGCCGGTTCGGACGCCGAACATGCGCTGGGACATCGACACCAACTTCGCCCGCAACATCAGCAAGGTCACCCAGTTGCTGGGCAATCCGGGCTGCGCGGCCCCCTTCCCGCCGGAGACGCTCGACTGCACGCAGTTCCTCGGCGTGCTCAGCCTCGGCGGGCAATCGCGCATCGCCAGCGGCAGGACCATGGGTGTTTTCGCCGAAGTGGGCGAACCCTACGGCATCATCAAGGGCTTCAAGTATGCCCGCGACGCCAACGGCAACATCATCCTCGACGACGCCGGGTTGCCCGTGCAGGGAGCCTTTGAGATCCTCGGGGACGGCAACCCCGACTGGACGGCGGGCATCACGAACACCTTCCGCTACAAGAACCTCACGGTGAGCGCTCTGCTCGACATCAGCGTGGGCGGGGAGATCTTCTCCGGCACGAACGCGCAGGCCTATGCCTCCGGGCTTCACAAGAACACGCTCCCCGGCCGGGCCGAATGCGACGCCGCCGGATGGGCCGAACCCTGCTGGACGCCCTCGGGCGTGGTCTTCCCCGACGGCGTGCCCTTCGAAATCGGCGACAAGGGGCGGGACGGTCTCGGCCCCGGCGACGAGGGCTACTCCGGCCCGGACGAGGGCGAAGCCAACGGGCAGACGCGCGAGGTCTTTGAGGCCGGATCCCCCAATACGACGAAAGTCTTCCCCGAAGATTATTACGGACGCGTCGTCGGCCAGATCGCCGAAGAGTTCGTCTACGACGCCTCGTACGTCAAGCTGCGCCAGCTTCAGGTGAGCTTCCGCCTGCCCACACGCTGGCTCGTCCGCTCCCCGATCCGCATGGCGACCTTCTCGCTGGTGGGCCGCAACCTGCTGATCCTTCACAAGAACATTCCCAACGTCGACCCCGAGTCGAACCTCAACGTCGGGAACGCGCAGGGCACCGAACTGGCGGGCGTCCCGCAGGTCCGAAGCATCGGCTTCAACCTGAACCTGCGATTCTAACTGCCCTCTCACGCCCGCCCTGCCTTACGTTTGAACGCAAAAGGATCTCGACTATGAATAGCATGAGCACAGCCCCGAAATACGCGATCTTCCTCGCGCTCGCCCTCCTGCTCCTGCCGGCCTGCGACCAGGACAGCCGCTTCGCCGAACTGAACACGAACCCGACGCAGGCCAGCTCCATCCCGCCGGAGTTCCTCTTCACCACGGCTGAACTGGCTACGGCAGGCACCCGCTACGAACAGTGGCGCTCGAACCTGATCTATCCCGAAGCCATGATCCAGCATCTGGCCGAGACGTGGTACACCGGCGACAAATACACCACCAACGCCGACTGGCTCTCGGCGCTGTGGACCGTCTCGTACAACGGCAACGGCGACGGACAGCGCGCTCCGATCAAGCTGCTGACGGACCTGATCTATAACAACGTAGACCCCGACTGCCGCGAAACGCAGGAGATCTTTACCGAGTGCCCGCCCGCTCCGGCGACCAACGTCAACAAGGTCGCCGCCGCGCGGATGCTGCGCGTGTTCGTCTTTCAGCGCCTGACGGACATGTACGGGGATCTGCCCTACTTCGAGGCCGGGCTCGGCTTCCTCCGGAGCAACATCGCGCCCGCTTTCGACACGCAGGACGTCATTTACGCCGACCTGCTCAAGGAACTGGAGCAGGCCGTGGCCATGCTCGACCCGACGTTCCCCACCTACGGCGCGGCGGACGTCATCTATCAAGGCGACGTGGAGAAGTGGCGGCGCTTCGGGAACTCGCTCATGCTTCGCCTGGCGATGCGGCTGGTCAAACGGGATGCCGGAATGGCCCAGCAGTGGGCCCAGAAAGCCATCTCCGGCGGCGTCATGGAAAGTAACGACGACGTCTTCATGGTGCGGCACGAACGCGGCGGCAGCGAAGGCCCCAACGGCCTCAACACCAACGGCGTCGGGGAGGTGCTCTCGAGCTTCGGACGCCCGAAGTGCACCAGAACCTTCGTCGATATGCTTAAATCCTCCGCCGACCCCCGCCTCACCGTCTTCTGCGGCGTCGGCGGCGCCCTGACGCCCCTCGAAGCCCAGAAAGGCATGCCCGGCGGCAACAGCTCCACCACCATCGAAGACCCGAACTGGCCCTGGCACGACCCGGACTTCACCAGCTTTGCCGACTATTCGGTTCCGACGGACTGGGTCAGCAGCAAGACCGCTCCGACCTTCCTCCTGACCTATGCCGAGACCGAGTTCCTCCGCGCCGAGGCTTCCGTCCGGTGGGGCATCGCCGGAGATGCGGCCACGCATTACGCCAACGGCGTGCGCGCCTCGATGGAGCACCTCGCATTTTACGAAGGCGCACCGGCCATCACCGCCGACGAGATCGACGCCTATCTGGCGGCCAACCCGTACGATGCGGGCCGCGCGCTCGAACAGATCAACACGCAGATCTGGATCACCGCTTTCCTTCAGGGCCATGAGGCCTGGGCCAACTGGCGACGCAGCGGCTTCCCGGCGCTCGAACCCGTCAACTGGCCCGGCAACGTGACCAACGGGCAGATCCCCCGGCGTCTCGGCTTCTGGGGAGACATGGTCCTTAACCCCAACGCGCAGGCCGCCCTCGAACGCCAGGGACTCTCCGGCCAGTTCGACCTCTCCACCCCCGTCTGGTGGGACCAGTAGCCATTGTCAGGCCCTCCGCGAAAGCCTGGCTGGCGGGATGCGAAAGAGTGGGTCGGGGGAAACCTGGCTCACTCTTTTGCTTTCTCATGAGCGCACGCCGTTTCTTTCCGTCCGGCCGGCCGCGCCTGAGCAATCCATTGTGCGTGAACGCTGCCGCACGCGCCATGAGCTCCGCCACGGCTCATCCCGTGGAAGCCGTTCGACGTTTCACATGCGCCCTCCTCGTCCCTCAAGGCTGTTCTTCCCGCCCCGGAAGCCCGGGCGACGCCGCGCCGTCCGGCTCGCCTTCGCGCTCGTCCTTGGCCTCTCGGCCTGCGCCTCCCCCGCGCCATCGCCCGAGACCCCCCTCTTCTCCCGCGTGCCCGCCGGAGCTTCCGGCGTCGCTTTCGTCAACCGGATCGTCGAGGATGAGGGCTTCAACGTGCTCGAGTACGAGTATTTCTACAACGGAGGAGGCGTGGCCGTGGGCGACGTCGACGACGACGGTCGGCCCGACCTCTTTTTCACCGCGAACATGGGACCGAACCGCCTCTACCTCAACCGGGGCGGCTTCGTCTTCGAGGACGTCACCGAGCGCGCGGGGCTGGCCGAGACCGCCGCCACGTGGGACACCGGCGTCGCCATGGCCGACGTCAACGGCGACGGCCGGCTCGACCTCTACGTCTGCCGCTCCGGGCGCGTCTCCGAGGAGCGCCGACGCAATGCCCTCTTCCTGAACAACGGCGACGGAACCTTCTCCGAGCGCGCCGCCGAATACGGCCTCGACGACCCCGCCTTTTCCACCCACGCCGCCTTCTTCGACTACGACCGCGACGGCGACCTCGACCTCTACCTCCTCAACCACCCCATCCGACGCCTCACCCGCTTCGACGTCGCCCTCCTCAAACAACAGCGCGACCCCCTCGCCGGAGACAAGCTCTACCGGAACGACGGCGGACGCTTCACCGACGTCAGCGCCGAGGCGGGCATCTTCGGCAATCCCATCGGCTTCGGCCTCAGCGTCTCCGTGAGCGACCTCAACGACGACGGTTGGCCCGACCTCTTCGTCGCAAACGATTACGTGGAGGATGATTACCTCTACCTCAACAACGGCGACGGAACCTTCTCCGAGCGCATCCGCGAAGCGCTCGCCCACTCGTCGTATTCCTCCATGGGCGCCGACGCCGCCGACTACGACAACGACGCCCGCCCGGACCTCTTCACGCTCGACATGCTCGCCGAGGACAACCGGCGGCAGAAGCTCCTCAAGGGGCCGGACGACTATGCGCGCTTCGCCATGCGGCAACGCTTCGGCTATCACCCGCAGTACATGCGCAACATGCTTCAGCGGAACAACGGCAACGGCACCTTCAGCGAGATCGGGCAGATGGCCGGCGTCTCGAACACGGACTGGAGCTGGGCGCCGCTCCTGGCCGACTTCGACGGCGACGGATGGAAGGACCTCTTCGTCACGAACGGGTACCTGCGGGACTATACGAACCTCGACTTCCTCGCCACGCTCGACCGCGCCCTCCGGGAGGCGAAAACGCACGGACGCCCGCTCGACCCGCTCGCGCTCGTCCGGCAGATGCCCTCCACGCCGCTTCCCAACTATGCCTTCCGAAACAACGGCGACGGCACGTTCGAGAACCGTTCCGAAGCCTGGGGCCTCGCCGACTCCGGCTTCTCGAACGGCGCCGCGTATGCCGACCTCGACGGCGACGGCGACCTCGACCTCGTGGTCAACAACGTCAACGCCGAGGCATCGATCTATGAGAACCACGCCGAGCGATACGCCGACCGGCATCACCTCACCGTGCGGCTCGACGGCCCGCCGGGCAACCGTTTCGGCATCGGCGCGAAGGTGACGCTCGCCACCGACGACGGACGACGCTTCTTTCAGGAGATGAACCCCGGACGCGGCTATCAGTCCACCGTGGCCCCCGAGCTCGTGTTCGGCCTCGGCGCGGCGACGCGCGTCCGGGTGACGGCGACGTGGCCGGACGGAAGGCGGCAAAGCCTCGCCGACGTCGCCGCCGACCGCACGCTCACGCTCCGCCATGCCGACGCCGCCGAACCGCCCGTCGCCCCGCCGCCCGGGGACGAGGCGCCGCCCCTCTTCATGAGGCTTCCCGACGCGCGCGGGCTCGCCTTCACCCACCGCGAGGACCCGTTCGTCGACTTCGAGCGCGAGCCGCTCTTGCCGCACATGCTCTCGCGCCTCGGCCCCGCCCTCGCCCGCGCCGACGTCAACCGCGACGGCCTCCCGGACGTGTTCGTGGGCGGGGCGAAAGGGCAACCCGCCGCCCTCTTCCTTCAGCAAATCGACGGCCGCTTCCGAAACGTACCCATGCCCGCCTTCGAGGCCGACCGCGCCTTCGAGGACGTCGCCGCCCGCTTCTTCGATGCCGACGGCGACGGTGACGGCGACCTCTACGTCGTCTCCGGCGGCGACGACGTGCCGCGCGACGCGCCCGCCTATCAGGACCGGCTGTACGTGAACAACGGCTTCGGCGTGCTCACACGCGCGCCCGACGCCCTTCCCCCGATGCCCGTGAGCGGCGGCGCCGTGGCCCCCCACGACTTCGACGGCGACGGCGACCTCGACCTCTTCGTCGGCGGGCGCGTCCTTCCCGGGCGGTATCCGCTCGCGCCCCGAAGTTATCTCCTCAGGAACGACGGCGCGGGCCATTTTACCGACGTCACCGAGGAAGCCGCCCCGGCCCTCCTCAAGCCCGGCATGGTGACCGCCGTGCTCTGGCGCGACCTCGACGGCGACGGCGCGGCCGAGCTCGTCCTCGCCGGTGAATGGATGCCGCTCCGCGTCTTCCGCGTCCACGACGACCACACCCTCTCCGAGATCACCGAAGCCGCCGGGCTGGACCGGACGAACGGGTGGTGGAACGCCCTCACGGCCGCCGACTTCGACGGCGACGGCGACCTCGACCTCGTGGCGGGCAACCGGGGGCTCAATGCGCCCATGCGCGCCTCGCCCCGCGAGCCCGCCGCCATACACGCCGCCGACTTCGACCGGAACGGCTTCGTCGACGCCGTGATGAGCTATTATATCCACGGCAAACCCTACCCCGTCCCCGCCCGCGACGAACTCCTCGCGCAGATCCCGACCCTCGCCGGGCGCTTCCCGACGTACGCCTCGTATGCCGACGCGACCATCGACGATGTGCTCCCCCGCCGCGAAGCCGTGACGCTCGAAGCCTTCGACTTCGAGACGCGGCTCTTCGAAAACCTCGGCGACGGCACGTTCCGCCCGCGCGCCCTGCCCCTCGAAGCGCAGATCGCGCCGGTCAATGCCCTCATCGCGGCCGACTTCGACCGCGACGGCGCGATGGACGTGCTCATGGCGGGCAACAACTTCAGCGTCCGCCCGCAGTGGGGCGCGTACGATGCCGGGCAGGGGCTGCTCCTTCGCGGGCGCGGCGACGGCACGTTCGAGCCGGTGAGGGCGGCCCGGAGCGGCTTCTTCGTCCCGGGCGAGGTGCGCGGGATGACCGTCGTCCCCACTCCGTCGGGGCCGGTCCTCGTCGCCGCCCACAACGACGCCCCCCTCGCCGTCTTCGCTCTCCTTCTTCCCGACGCCCCGCCCTCCTGAGATGCCCATGCGCCCGATCCTCGTCTGCCTCGTCGGCCTCACGGCCCTCCTCCTCCCCGGCTGCCGTCCCTCTCCCCCCTCCCGAACGGCCCCGATCCGGCTGACGTGGGAGGTGATCGAGAACCGCGGCCCCACCTTTCACGCCGCGCTGACGATGGTCAACGAAGGCCGAGATCCGTGGCCCTCCCACGGGTGGGTGCTCTATTTCAACAGCCTCCGCGCGATCCTCCCCGAGAGCCTCCCACCGACGGTCGAAGTCGCCCACGTCAACGGCGACCTGTTCCGCCTCACCCCCACCGACGTTTTTCCGCCGCTCTTCCCCGGCGACAGCCTCGTGATCCCCTTCGACGCACAGTTCTGGGCCATCAAGGTCTCCGACGCACCGAGCGGTTTCTATTTCGTGGAGGTCGACGAGGCGGGACGCGGCCTTCCGCCGAAGACCGCGCACCGGACCGTGCGTCCGTTCCGTACGGAGCGACAGACGCGCCGGGGCCCCGACGACCGCCTCGAAGCGCCGACGCCCGCCTCCCGCTTTCGCGCCAACGCCGCGCTCCGCCGCCTTCCGCCCTATGCCGTCGACAGGATCACCCCGACGCCCGTGCGCTTCGTCCCCGGCAAGGGACACTTCCCGCTCACCGCCGAGACCATGATCTATTTTGAGAATGGCCTCGCCTCCGAAGCCGACTTCCTCGCCGCCGCCCTCACGCCGCTCCTCGGCGCGCGCCTTCAGACCGTCTCCGGCACGAACGCCGAACCCGGTGCGATCCTCCTCCGCACCGGCGAAGTGACGGTCGAGGGCGCGCCGGGCGGCGGTGAGGCCTATCACCTGACGATCACGCCCGAAAACGTAGAGATCGTGGGCGCGAGCCAGCCGGGCGTCTTTTACGGCATTCAGAGCCTACGCGCGCTCCTCCCCCTCGACGCCTATCGCGAGGCGCGGACGGCGCTCCGCCTCGACGCCGCCACCGTCGAGGACGCGCCCCGCTTCCCGTACCGCGGCTTCCACCTCGACGTGGCCCGCAATTTCCAGTCGAAAGAAGCCGTCCTCCGCCTCCTCGACCTCATGGCTTTTTATAAACTGAACACGTTTCACTTCCACCTGACCGACGACGAAGGATGGCGGCTGGACATCCCTTCGCTCCCCGAGTTGACCGCGGTAGGCGGGCGGCGCGGCCACACGCTCGACGAGCGGGACCGCCTCATCCCTTCGTACGGCTCCGGCCCTTTTCCCGACCGCCCCCCCGGCAGCGGCCACTATTCCCGGGAAGACTTCCTTGAAATCCTCGGGTATGCCCGCGCCCGTCACATCGAGGTCATCCCCGAAATCGACGTGCCGGGGCACGCCCGCGCCGCGATCAAGGCGATGGAGGCCCGGTATGCGCGGCTCATGGCCGGAGGACGCCCCGAGGACGCCGCCGCCTTCCGCCTCCGCGACCCGGACGACGCCTCCACGTACCGCTCCGTGCAGATGTGGGACGACAACGTGATGAACGTATGTCTCCCCTCGACGGACCGCTTCCTCGAAACCGTCTTCGACGAGATCGCGGCGATGTACCACGAGGCCCGGGCGCCCCTGACCACGATCCACATCGGCGGCGACGAGGTGCCCGCCGGCGTGTGGGAAGGCTCGCCCGCCTGCGCCGCCCGCCTCGCCGCCAACCCCGACCTCCACGACGCGCACGACCTGTGGAACGACTTCCTCCGCCGCGTGAGCGACCTCCTGGCCGAGCGCGGTCTGACGACGGCGGGGTGGGAAGAGATCGCCCTCGTCGAACATGCCGAGAACGGCCGGGTCGTGAAGACGCCGAACCCGGCCTTCCTCCACCGCAACTTCCGCCCGTACGTGTGGAACAACGTGTGGGGATGGGGGGCCGAAGATCTGGTCTATAAGCTGGCGAATGCCGGATACGAAGTGGTGATGTCGAACGCGACGAACCTGTATTTCGACCTCGCCTATGACAAGGACCCGGAGGAGGCGGGGCTGTACTGGGCGGGCTTCACCGACACGCGCACGGCGTTCGAGTTCGTTCCGTTCGACCTCTTCCGGAGCGCCCGGACGGATGCGATGGGCCACCCGCTCGATCCCGCCGCCTTCGCCTCCCGTGTGCGCCCCACGGAGGTCGGACGGCGGAACATCCTGGGCCTTCAGGGGCAACTCTGGAGCGAGACGCTCGTCGCGCCGGGGCGCATGGAGTACATGGCTTTCCCGAAGCTTCTCGGTCTGGCCGAGCGCGCCTGGGCGCCCCGCCCTGCCTGGGCGATGATCCCCGACGCCGGGACCCGCGCCCGCGCCCTCGACGCCGCGTGGAACGCCTTTGCCAACCGCCTCGGACAGCGCGAACTGCCCCGCCTCGACCACCTCCACGGCGGCATCGGCTACCGGCTGCCGCCGCCCGGCGCCGTCATCGAAGACGGGAGGCTCCGCGCCAACGCCGCCTTCCCCGGCCTGACGATCCGCTTCACCACCGACGGCTCCGAACCCACCGACACGTCTCCCGCCTTCACCGGCCCCGTCCCCGTCGACGGCCCGGTGAAGCTGCGCACGTTCGACACACGCGGGCGCGGCAGCCGCACCGTCACGGTCGGGGAATAGCGAAAAGCCGGACTACGAGCCCGGCTCGAGGATGAAAGATCGGAGACGGTCGTCTTACAGGCGAAGATCGAAGCGGGCCGTCTCATGTTGCGGCGTCAGAATGTGCTCGTGCCCTTCCTGACGCAGCTGCTTTTTCCAGAAAGATGCAGTCATGGGCGTGTACCCGGTGGGTTTACAATGGCGCCGTCCATGCCAGATTTTCCAGTAATGATCTCCTTTCGCTGTTCACTGAAGAGATCCCGAAACTCGGTCTTGAACAATGCCGCAACATCGTTTAGCAAGTCAGGCCGGTAAAGATCCATCCGGCCCGTGTGACAGGATGACGGATGCGCACACAATCGTTCGATAAGCTGGACGTGATTCCACCGACGGACGCGCCTCGCCGCCGGCTGCCGCGTTTCAGCCGAAGCCGGTGAGCCCCCAGGTCACCATCACGGCGCCCAGACCAGCGGCCAGCGCGGTCGCGATTCCCACGCCCCGCGATCGGATCCAGCCGCTCAGGCCCAGGCTGAGCAACAGCGCATAAAGCCCCAGGATGAACCCCGCGCCGCTGACCGTCCGCGCATGACCGATGGAAGCGCCGGAGGCCACCCGCTCGGGCACGTTCGGCTGAAGCACGACCGCAAGCATCACCGAAGCAATGACCGCGACGATGAAGAGCGTAGCGGCAAAGGCTGTCGCGCCGATGGCCCAGCCCGCGACCTTTTTCGGGGAATCCACCATGAGCAGCGTCGCGAGGAACGTCGCCGCAAAACCACCCAGAAAAGCGCTCAAAAAGGCGATTTGACGTGCAATTTCGGCGAGGTAGTCGAGCGGAAGCGTCTCCATGGAAAGGGCTCGGGAAGGCGGTTCGAAGCGGGGCGGGGCGCGACGGATGCGCGCGGATATGGTAGGGCGGCGCTCCCGATAAAATCAAGACACACGGGATCGGACAGGATGTTGCGAGCATCCCCCTCGCTTATCGCCGTTTCCTCCCGGCCTTCGCTTTCGGCCAGTACGGAAACTCCTCTTCGTACACTTCGAGGTCGAGTTCCATGACGCGCGCTTGCAGGCGCTCCTGTGCATCGGCAACGGCTTTGTTGTATACGCTCGGTCCGATTTCTTTGAGGAAGAAGTCGAGAAGTCCCCCGGCGGCAATGTTGCCGATCGGTTCCTCCATGTGCGCCTGAAAATACTTTGTGAGGGAAGCGAGGGCTGCTTCGCGTTGCTCGGGGTTCAGTTCGATGGCCATCGATGCGTCACAGAAAAGGGATGAAAGAGGAGGTTCGCACAAGCGACGATTCGGGCGAGGGGCGAGGGGCGCCGCTCATTCTTCCCGCAGCGCCCGCGCCGGGTCCGCCCGCGCCATGCGCCACGACGGGTACAGCCCGGCAAGCACCGCCGCGACGAGACCGACGGCGACGGCCTGAAGAAAGATCTCCGGCGCGGCGTCGAACTGGAGGGTCCATCCGAAGGAGCGCTTGTTGATCACAAAGATCAGGACGAGCGCGAGCGTGAAGCCGAGCGGGACCGAGAGCACCCCTGCGATGAAGCCCATCAGCCCCGTCTGCATCGTCACGAAGCGCCGGAGCTGCCGAGGTGTCAGGCCGTTGGCGCGGAGCACGGCGAACTCGCGCGCACGCTCGAGCTGAAGCGCCATCAGCGCGCTGAGCACCCCGACAAAAGCGACGATCACGGCCAGCAATCGCAGCACGATGGTGATGGTGAAGGTGCGGTCGAAGACCTCGAGGGACGCTTCTCGGAGCGCTCGGTTCGAACGGATGAAGACGTCCTGCATCCCCGCCGTGCGGGCGCGGAGCCGGTCCATCAGCGCTTCGAGGTCCTGCCCCGGTTCGGCAAAGAGCGCCACCCCGGAGCGCGCCCGGTCGTCATAATACTGCTCGAAGGTGGCGCGGCTCATCATCACCACGCCCCGGTCCGAAGCATAGTCGTAATACACGCCGCGCACGACGAAGGGCCGCTCCCCGTGGTCGGTTTGAAGCCGGAGTGTGTCTCCGACGCCGACGCCGTGGCGATAGGCATACGGTTCGGAGACGAGGACCGTCACGCCGTCTTCGAAGGCGGGCCAGAGCACGTCCGGGTCGCCATGCTTGAGGCGGAAGGCGTCGGGGGTGCGCGGCCCCGCGTCGAGAGCGACCACGCGGGTCGGCCCCTGCGGGGAGGCTACGTCGAGGCGGCGCACGGAGAAGACCGAGGCCACGCCCGGCGTCTCGGCCAGGCGGCGGACCACCTCGGGCCGGAGGGTCGCGTCGGCCTCTCGGAAGACGAGGCTCGGCGGCTGCACGTAGACGTCGGCCTGCAGGGCATAGCCCAGCCACGTCTCCACCGTCACGCGGAAGCTGTCCACCATCACGCCGACACCGATGGTGGAGGCGAGGGCGATCATGAGCGCGGCCATGGCTACGGCGCTACGGCTGAGCGTGGCGACGATGCCCGAGGCGGCCATGCGCCCGAGCACGCCGAAGGCGCGTCCCATGCCCGGACGCGCCATGCGTGCGAAGCCCGTCACGGCCAGCGGCGTCGCCAGCGCGAAGGCCATGATGAGCGCGAAGAGCGCGGCATAGCTGAGCACGATGCTTCGCCCCGAAAGCAGCAGCAGCCCCAGCCCGCCCAGCCCGAGCGCGAGGCCCCCGAGCGCCAGATGCGGCGCGCGCCGGCGCATCCGCGTCTCCGTCCGGGAGCGCTGAAGCACCGTGCTCGCCGGCGCGGTCGCGGCCTCATAGGCCGGCGCGAGCGAAGCCGCCAGCGTCGCCACAAGGCCGAGCGCCGCGCCCTTTCCGAGCATCCACGGCGAGAGAAAAAGCCGGCGCACCGTCACCACGTAATACAGATCGTTGATCGTCTGCGTGACCAGATGCACGAGCCCCCGCCCCATCACCACCCCGAGCAGGACCCCGATGCCCGTGCCCATCACCCCGATGAAGAACGCCTCGCCGAGCACGAGCCGAAACACCTCGCGCTGCGTCACGCCGAGGGCCCGAAGCCGCCCGATGAGCGGGCGACGCTGCACGACCGAAAAAGTCATCGTATTGTAAATCAGAAACATGCCCACCACGAGGGCAAGCAAGCTGAGCGCCGTCAGATTGAGTTCGAAGGCCCGCGTCATCTGTTCGACGGTCTCCGTGCGGGAGGAGGATCGGACGACCGATGCGCCCGCCGGCAAGGCGGCCCTGATCCGGGCGAGCATGGCCTTTCCCGCCTCCCCTTCGGGCACGATGAGGTCGATCCGGCTGAGGCGACCCGGACGCCCGAAGAGCTCCTGCGCCGTGGCAATGTCGACCACGAGGAGGTTGGCCGTAGCCTGCGCGCTCCGGTCGTCTTCCGCTTCGAGCAGCCCCACGAGGCGGAGCGTCCGTCGCGTCCCCTCCACGCGCACGGCCAGCGTGTCGCCGGGGCCGAGGCCCAGGGTCGCCGCCGTGCGCGCCGCCAAGATCGCCGCCCCCGGCTGCGCCCAGAAAGCGCCCAGGTCCAGCCCCGACGCCCTGGCGGCATACGGGCGGAACGGCCCCACGGCGGGGGGATCGATGCCGA
>NZ_JBWOPL010000094.1:0-2694 GCF_056451265.1 Rhodocaloribacter sp.
GCAACGGTGCCCTCATGGTCTTCCTGCCTGTTCGTCACGATGAAACCGCGCTTCACGAGCCACTCTTCGACAACGGCGCTGTCGTCATCCCGCGTGTACTGAGCGATGTTCGACGGCCTGATCGTCACGGTCCGTGGCGTCTTCGAATCGCTGAACTTCACCTGAAAACTGGCGCGGATGATCCGACTTTTCGCTGGCAGGGTGCGGCCTCTGGCTTCGAATGCAGCGAAGACGTCCGAAGCCTTGCGGATCTCGATTTCGTTCTCCGATCCGCCCCAGAAGAAATGGATCTCCTTCAGCTTGACCCATTCCATTCCGTCCACGTCCGTGCAGACCAAGGCGGCCGGCCCATCGGTCCTCAGCGGCTCGAGCGTGTACTTCCCCGTGCCGGGGAAGAAGTCCTCGCCGCCGAACAGATGCAGGCCGAATTTCCTGCGGTAAAGGTCCTTCTCCCACTTCGATGCCGCGTTGATCCGCAGCTCACCAATGGAGGGTTCGTAGACCAGGACGTCGTGTTTCTCCGGCCGGTAGAACACGCTCGTCGACTGGCCGGCCTCAAGGCTGCCTTCCCGCTTGTAAGGTTCCCCGTGCCGGACAAGAAACCAGATGGCATCTTTCTTCGGGTAGACGAAAACGCGGGAGCCGCGACCGCGCTTCTTCTTCTCGAACAGATCGTCCAGGTCGTCTTGCAGGGCGACCAGTGTCTTTGCGGTGGGATTCTTGAATACAGGGACAGGCGAAGTCTCGGTCTGGAAGTATTCGAACGAGCGGGGACGGGTCAGGTATTGCTCGGCGTGCTTGCGCTCGAGAAGGTCCCTGTCATGGAGCCAGACCTGGACGGCGACATCGGCGGGCGTAGGGTCGGGGTTGCCATCCAGGTGGATGCCGTTCCGTTCCGCCTCGTGCAGCAGTTCATCCATGCCCTCTGGAGTCGCCATTTCGTGGATGAAGTACAACGCATCCGCCAATTCCTTTGGCGTGTCGCTGTCCGGAGTCATGAAGACCTGGACGATCCCTTCGTAGTCGAGGCCGTCCGCTTGGCCTGGTGGTGGCAACGATACACCTCGGCCGTTGAAGAAGGCTGCGTGAGGTTGCAGGAGAGCGATCAAGTGCTCCTCCGCGATAGCCTTCAAACCATCAGGATGGGAAAACCGCCGAAGGTTGTACGTCGCCACTTTCTGTCCTCCTTTTCATGACGCGTTTGTGGTGGCCCTGCGTCCCGAATCCAATCGCCTGACACCGACCACCTTTCCGAGAATCCGCAGATCCTCGCTGGGGCCGATGGGAATCGGTGGATACTTCGGCTTCTCGGGCCTGAGCTCGATCTTCTCCTCCCGGATATAGAGACGTTTCACGGTCGCCTCTTCGCCGAGAAGGGCCACCACGATATCCCCGCTCTCGGCCACGGGCTGCTGTCGCACGATGACGAGGTCACCCTCATGGATATCAGCCTTGATCATGCTGTCGCCGTCGACCACGAGGGCGAAACAGCGACCCCGCGAAGCGGTTCCGCCCTCCACCAGCACCTCGCCGATGATGTTTTCCTCGGCGAAGAGGGGCTGTCCCGCGGCCGCCCTCCCAAGGATGGGGACAGGAACGAGGTCCGTGATCTCGTCTTCCGGCTCGCGGACCACTGCGAGCCCCCGGGCCTTGCGGGGCTCGCGCTTCAAGTAGCCTTTACGGACGAGCTGGTTGACCTGGGCATGCGCGCTTGCGTGGGTGATGCCGAGTATCTCGGCGAGTTCCTGGATCGTCGGCGGGTAGCCCTTGCGGGCGATGTAGTCCCGGATCTCCCTCAGCGTCCGTCGCTGGTGCTCGGTTATGCTGGCGATGGGACGCCGCCCGGGACCGCCCTTCCTTCGCTTGGCAGAACCCTTCGTCCGTTTAGACTTCATGACTCTCGTCCTTATGTCGACCGTTCTTGCCAAGGGCAACGTTCCACCTATCCTTGATGAACGAACCGGACCGCGGGGCGCAGGCGCACCGCGGCCACAGATGCTATATTATACGCACGACCATGTATAAGGTCAAATGAAAAACTTATCTTCTCGGAATATCCCGGTAAGATAGCTTGTCTCGAAGGGGAAAACGGCGAGAGAAGAGAGAGCCTTTCCTGGCGAGCGAAGGCCTGGAAGCAGCCGCGATCTACCGGTTTGGTATCCGTTCCTGGAGGAGCGCCTTCCACATCTTGCGCTGGCGGTTCCAATGGGGGACGGCGGCGATGGGGCGGACGTCCCGCTCGCGGATCGGGTCGCGGCCCTTCACGGTCCTGGGCAGGAACAGGATCTCCTCCTGGATGTCGGGCGCCAGGTTGAGGAGGTTCATGATCTGTGTGATGCGGGCCCGGGTTACGTAACCCAGCCGGGCGAGGTCCGCGTAGTCCCGCACCTCCCCACGGCGGACGATGCCATCGAACTTGATCGCCAGAGCCATGAGGCGCGTGATCCGAGGGACGTTGCCCGGCTCGATATCCCGCGGACCAATGCCCGGGCCATCCTTGCGTTTCCGACCGTTGTGTCTGGGCTTGAAGGTCCACCGGACCTCGATGGTCCCGGTGACCGCGCTCGTCTGATTACGCCTCATGCTCGCCTCCATAGACCATGTTGGCTTCGTTGCAGAGCGCCTTGATGCCCAGGGACCGGAAGCTGACCGTCACGCTGCCGTCGCGCCCGTCGTAAGCGATGCGGTCGATGA
>NZ_JBWOPL010000095.1:0-11827 GCF_056451265.1 Rhodocaloribacter sp.
GTGCGCGTGCGCGCCGCCGGCGAGGATACGCGCGTGGGCAAGCTCCTCGCCTGGGTCCGCGACGCCGCCACCCGGCGGGCGCCCGTCGTGCTCATGGCCGACCGCGTGGGCGGGTATTTCGTTCTCGGCGTACTCACGCTCGCGCTTCTGACGGCGGCGCTCTGGCTCTACCTCGATCCCGCCACGGCCCCCCTCCACGTCGCGGCGCTCCTCGTCATCACGTGCCCGTGCGCCCTCGGCATGGCCACCCCCCTCGCGATGGCCGTCGCCGCCGGAAAGGCCGCGCGCGCCGGCATCTTCATCAAGACTGACGAGGCCACCCAGCAGCTCACGTCCGTGGATTGCGTGGTGCTCGACAAGACGGGCACCGTCACCGAAGGCGCGTTGTCCCTCGTCGACTTCGCGGGCGAGGAGGCCGCGCTCGACCTCGCCTCGGCGCTCGAACGGCACAGCAACCACCCGCTCGCGGCGGCGCTCGTCCGGGCGCGCATCCGGCCCGGCTTCGACCTCGAAGCCATGACGACGACCGGCCTCGAAGCCCTCGCCGGAAAAGGGCTTCGCGGGACGGTGGACGGGCACGAGGTCGCCGTCGGGCGGCCCGACTGGATCGCGGCGCTGGCCTCACCGTGCCCCGCCGCCTGCATCCAGTCGCTTGCCGCGTACGCCGCGCGCGGCCTCACGCCCGTCGCCGTGGCCGTGGACGGGCGCATGGCGGCCACACTTGCCTTTGGCGACCGGATTCGCGATGATTCGAAAGTCATCCTTGACGGGCTCAAGGCTTCGGGGAAGACGGTGTACCTGCTCTCGGGCGACCATCCGGCGGTGGTGCGCGCCGTGGCGCACGCGCTCGGCATCGCGCCCGGGCACGCCCTCGGCGGCGTCGGACCGGAAGAGAAACGGGCCTTCATCGAACGGCTCCGGAGCGCCGACGGGCGCACCGTGGCGATGGTGGGCGACGGCGTCAACGACGCGGCGGCGCTTCAGGCGGCGGACGTGGGCATCGCCGTGCATGGCGGAAGCACCGCCAGCCTCGTGGCCGCCGACGTGTTCATGACCCGGAGCGGCTTGCGTCCCCTGGCCGACCTCTTCGCGGGCGCCCATCGGGTGATGCGCGTCATCCGGCGCAACCTGGGCCTCTCGCTCGCCTACAACCTCGCCGGGGCCGCCGCGGCGATGGCCGGCCTCGTGAGCCCGCTCGTGGCCGCCGTCGCCATGCCGATCAGCTCGCTCGTCGTCGTCGTCTCGTCGATGGCGCAACGCTCCTTCATCCCCCGACCCGACGACGAAACCAACGAAACCGCCGCTACCGAAAGCCTCCGCAAACACGCCGCCTGACCTGCCATGAACGTCCTTTACGTCCTCGTTCCCGTCGCCCTCCTGCTCGCTGCCGTCGGCGTCGCCGGGTTCCTCTGGGCCGCCCGAAGCGGGCAGTTCGACGACGTGGAGACGCCCGCGCTTCGCATGCTGATCGACGACGATCGCGACGCGCCGCCGCCACGCGAGACCAGGCCCACGAACGGACGCCCCACCCCTCCATGAACGACGTCCCCTTCCCTCCCAACCAACGACCGAAGACCATGTCGAAAACGACTACGACGCACGCTTCCCGAAAAACCTATCCGGCTCCCCAGCCGACCCTTCCCCTCGACGGTGAAGCCGTGGAAGGGCTGGCCGCCATCTTCACGTGGGAAGCCGTTCCCGGGGCAACCGCCTATCAGTTCCAGATCGCCCGCGACGCCGACTTCGAGGACGTATACATCGACACGGTCGTGGAGAACAGCACGGCGCTGACGATCTACAGCATGCTGCCTCAGGACGGCACGACGTTCTACTGGCGTGTGCGTGTGACGGGCGAGGACAATCCCTGGAGCAAACCTGTCCGTTTCTTCGCCGCGACCGCCACCGACGCCGTTCCCTCGCGCGTGGCTGCCGCCTCGTCGCCTTCCGCCGCGCGGTCGCGGGCCGCCGTCTCGTCGCCTTCCGCCGCGCGTCCGGCGGCCCTGCCTGCCGCCGCGAGCGAGCGCGACACCGCCCCGCCGCCTTACCTGTACGACGTCACACCGAAGAGCGAGATCGTGACCGCCTTCCTCGTCATGATCGTCACCATCCTCGTCCTCGCCTACGGCATCGCCGTCGCCCTCCCGTGACGGCGTTCACGGGCGCGGATGTTCCTGCGAAGGGGGAAGGGGCGCAGCCGCGGGCGCGGCCTCGGGCGTGGCGGGCACGACCTGTTCGTGCCCCTGATGGCCCTCACCCCCATGCCCCATCCCCGCATGGAAGAGCGACGTGCCGCGCGCGAGCGTGACGAGGCCGAGCACGATGACAAGGACGCCGCCGACCAGGTTCAGCCGGGCCCGCCAGACCGGACGCATGAGAAAGCCGGTGAGCGCAAGCCCATAGAGCGCCGGGACCGTCGCCAGCCCGAAGACGGCCATCGTCAGCGCGCCGCCGAGAACGCTCCCGGTCGCGGCGGCGGCGGCGAGTGCGGCATACACCAGCCCGCACGGAAGCAGCCCGTTCACGAGGCCGAGACCATAGGCGCTCTTCAGGGTTCGTTTTCGTAGAAAACCTGCCATGCGCGTCGTGAACGCCCGCCACGGCCCGACCCGCCGGAACCCCTCGAACCGCCGGAACACGCCGAGCACCCCGAGCCCGACGCCGATGAGAAAGAGGCCGAGCACGACGCTCAGCGCGCTTTGCGCCCCCGAGATCGCAGACGCGAGCGCGGCGCCGCCTCCCCCCGCGAAAGCGCCCAGGAGTGCGTACGTCGTCGTCTTGCCGAGGTGATAGAGCGTCTGACGCGCGTGCAGCCGTCGCCGCTCCCGCTCGTCGTGCGCCAGCGCCAGCGCGAAGCCCCCGCACATCCCCACGCAGTGCGCGCTCCCCACCAGGCCGATCATAAAAACGACGACGAGATCCGACATGTGTCCGGGTTTTCGTGAAAAGCGACGAGGTACGAATCGTCAACGCCGCCTTCCGCAGGATTCTCCCGCCTTCACTTTAATTTGGATTCCACGCGCCCCGGCTCCCGGAGGGATGCTTTGTGTTTGCGCGACGAGCGCAGTATATACGCGCATGCATCCTCCGCCCTGATCCTCCGCAACGCTTGCCGTCATGCTGAAGCTGCCCTACGATCCCGAAGAAGCCGTGCGCACCCTTGCCGACGCCGACCCCGTCATGGCCGGTCTGATCGACCGGGCGGGCCCGCTTCGGATGGGCTATCAGGCCGTGCGCACACCGTTCGAGGCGCTGACGCGGGCCATCATCTACCAGCAGCTTTCCGGCAAGGCCGCCGCCACGATCTACGGGCGCGTGGAAGCGCTCTTCCCCGACGGCGGCCTCCACGACCCCGCCCGCGTGCGCGACGCCCCCGACGACGTGCTCCGCGCCGCCGGAATGTCCCGCGCCAAAGTCGCCGCCGTCAAGGACCTCGCCGCCAAAACACTCGACGGCGTCGTTCCCGACCTCGATGCGTTCCACACGATGGACGACGACGAGATCGTCGCCCGCCTGGTCACCGTGCGCGGCATCGGCACGTGGACCGCCCAGATGTTCCTTTTCCGCCTCGGTCGCCCGGACGTGTTCCCGGTCACGGATCTCGGCGTGCGGCGGGGCTTCATGCTCGCCTACGAACGTCCGGCACTCCCCGCGCCCGTCGACCTTCTCGGCCACGGCGAGCGGTGGCGTCCGTTCCGGAGCGCGGCGAGCTGGTACCTCTGGCGCGCCGTCGACCTCCACCGGGCATCGCAGCCCCCATCCTGATCGCAGGCCTTCACGCCGCGTTCGGCGCGCGCGTGCGCTGCCCGTCGAGGACGCGCGCGGTCACCGCGAGGAGCGCCTCTTTCGTGAACGGCTTGCCGACGCACCCTTCGAAGCCCTCCTCGATCAGGTGGTCGCGGTCGCCGGGCAGGGCACAGGCCGTCGCCGCGAGGACCGGCGGGCGTGCGGGAAGAGCGCGTCAGATCAGCCCCATCCCCTTCGAGTGGAGCACCCACTTCACGGCTCGCATGAGCAGTTCACGTCCGCTTCGGATGCTCAGCTTTTCCTTGATCCGCTCGACGTGCGACTCCACCGTCTTCACGCTGAGCGAAAGCCCTTCGGCGATCTCCTGATACGTCAGCCCCTCACCGATCATCCGGAAGACCTGCATTTCCCGGTCGCTGAGGCGGTCGAGCGAAGAAGTGAACGAATCGCCCGAGGCATGCACCAGCCCCTGCAGCATCCGCGACGAGACCTGTTCGCTGACGAAGACCTCCCCTTTCATCACCTGCCGGATGGCGTCGAGCACCGTGCGGGGCGGTTCCTGCTTCATCACGTAGCCCATCGCGCCGACGCGGAGGACGCGTTCGGCATAATAGGCCTCGTCGAACATGGAGAGGACGAGCATCCGCATGCCCGGCCAGCGCGCCTTGATATCCATGATGAGGTCGAGCCCGCTCGAGCCCTTGAGCGAGAGGTCCACGATGACGACGTCGGGGCGGGTCCGCTCGATCCCCTCGAGGGCGCCCGGCACGTCTTCCGCCTCGCCGCAGACGCTCAGGTCCGGCTCACGGTCAATGAGCCGCCCGATGCCTTCGCGCACGACGGGGTGGTCGTCCACCAGAAAAACGCTCGCCTCTTTCATGAAACCAGCACCCTTGAGAAACGCTTGCCACGCCGGATGACCTCGCGGCGGGGAACTCATCCACCGGGGGGACGCACGTTGTGCCCGCACCAGTACGACACCACGGAGCGGATCATGCGCGAAAATGCGTCGAACGAGATCGGTTTGACGAGATAACTGTTTGCGCCGGACTTATAGCTGCGCAGCCGGTCATCCTCTTCTTCCGAGGAGGTCAGCATCACTACGGGCACGCGCTTGACCTCGGGCGCTTCTTTGATCTGTTGGAGCACCTCGAAGCCGTCGATGCCGGGCATCTTGAGATCCAGCAGGATCAGGTCGGGGACGGGGTGCTTCGTGCGGTCGGCGTATGCGCCTCGCCCGAAGACGTAATCGAGGGCGGACTGCCCGTCGGAAGCCACGGAAAACGTAAAGGCCAGCGGCGCGAGCCCGTCGCCTTTAGAGACGCTTTCCCGACCGATTTCGTGGAACGCATTGAGGGTCAGTTCCACATCCATGTCGTTATCTTCGACGAGGAGAATATGCGCCACGCGTGCGTGCCTGTTCGGTTTGATGATCGTTCCGCGCCTGTCTGTCGAACGAGCGGCGCATGATCCCGGTATTTGTGGGAAAATAGACCACCTGCGCGTCTTTATCCAACCCTTTTCCCGCAAACGCCAAAATCGCAGCCTGCGCGGACCGGTGCGTCAGTCGGGCGCATGGAGCAAAACGATGGTCGCGCCCCATCCGCTTCGATCCTCGGCCGCCGGTCGATACCCGCTCACTTCGGGCAACCCGTCGAGGATGTGATGCACGATGCGCCGGAGCGTCCCGGTCCCCTTGCCGTGGATGATGCGAACGCGGAGGATGCCCTTTTCCCGGCACGCCCGGAGGTATTCGGGCACGAGGCTTTTCACGTCGCGCGGCGCGAACACATGGAGGTCGAGCACGCCGTCAATCGGGTATTCCACCGGTTCCATCGCGCGTCTTTTTTCGGGTGAGACGTTTCTTTGCGGGTGAAACGGAGTCTTTTCGACGAACGCCGCCCCCTCGTCACTCCATCGGTTTTTCGAAGATCATGAAGTGTTGTTGTGGGAGGATCGTCTTCGTTTCGCGCCATATCAAGCCCACCGCCGCCATCTCGTCGCGCACCTGCGCTTCGGTCATCCGGTGCCGTTCGGGAACGGGGATGGTCGGGTCCTCCCCGCGATACTCGACGATCACCACGCGCCCGCCGGGCCGGAGGGCCGAGACGACGTTCCGCATCATCTCATAGGGATGGGAGAATTCGTGATAGGAGGCCACGATCAGCGCCACGTCCACGCTCCCTTCCGGCAGATTGGGGTTGTCTTCGGAGCCCAGCACCGGCGTGACGTTGCGCACCTTCCGTTCGGCCATGCGCGCCCGGATGGTGTCGAGCATGGCCGGGTCGATGTCCACGGCGTAGACCTTTCCGGAGGGGACGCGCGCGCTGATGCGGAAGGTCAGGTAGCCCGTGCCCGCCCCGATGTCGGCGACGACGTCGTCCGCCTTGAGTTCGAGCGCCTCCACGAGTCGCTCGGGCAGTTCCTCCACCTCGCGCTTGCGGCGTTCGAACCAGAGGTGTCCTTCGGGCAGGCTGCGCGCGATCTCCCGTCCCCGATACACGCGTCCGGACCCGTCCCGGCTGGTGTCGGGGCGCGTCTCATAGTGCGCTTCGTTCCCGGGCTGTTCGGAAGACGTGCATGCCGACGGAACGAGGAGCGCCGCGAGGAGCACGGCTATCAGCCGAATCCCATCTGTCGGAAACCTTAGGCGCATGGAGACGAGGGGTCGAGGTGGGTGGCGGGGATGAGGGGAGGCGCTCCAGAGGCGGCGACCGGACGAGAGGCGGCGGTGCGCATCCGGGTTCTCACCGAGGAGTGATGACCCCGCATACCGGCGAAAGATCCCGCGCAGCGCCTCGGCCCTCTACGGTTCGCCGAAGGCGCGCGACGCCTTTTCGCCTTTACTTCACAGGGGCATTTCCTTTTATTAACGCAGACCGCATATTATAGCGCTCCCTGCTCCCGCGAGGCGCGTCTCTTTTCGACGCGCCGTCCCACCCCGCCAACGCTCAGTTTCATTCATATGAAGCGTGTTCTTTTTGCCGCCTTCCTCACGCTGTGGATGCTGTCGATGCCTGCTCCGGCAGCGGCGCAGGACGCCTCTTTCGAGGATGCGGTCGTGGACGTGGGCAACATCGGGCTGACGGTCACGAACGCGGGGTTCATCGGACGGGCAAACACGCGCAACAACCCCACCGGGCCGCCGTCGATGGAGTACCCGCTCGACTCGGGCATCGAGCATCTCTTCGAGTCGGGGTTGTGGGTGGGCGCGATCCGCAGCGACGGGGTGGCCACCGTGCGCACGGGCGCGGTGACGGCGGCCGGAGGCTATCGGCCCGGCGCCACCGGCTACGAGTTCGCGCAGGCCGGCCCCATCATCGAGCGCTCGCGCCTGCCCGAGTCGGAGGTCTTCACCCGGAGCGCCGTCAGCCATCAGGACTATCTCGCCACGTTCGTCGATACGGCTGCGGTGCTGCCCGGCACGTCCATCCAGATGCCCGACCCGCAGGGCCGCCTCGGCATGGAGGTCCACCTCGAAAGCTTCGCGTGGAACTTCCCCTTCACCGAGTACTTCGTCATCCTCAACTGGAAGATCGTCAACATCAGCGATGCCGCGTGGGACAGCGTGTACGTGGGGATGTACCACGACCTGGTCGTGCGCAACATCAACACGACGAACGAGACCGGCGGCGCTTTTTTCAACAAAGGCGGCTACGGCTTCATCGACAGCCTGCAGACCTCCTATGCGTTCAATGCGGGCGGTTCGGAGGAGACGCTGAACACGTACGGCGCGATGACGTTTCTCGGGGCGGAGTGGCGCGACCCGCGCTCGGGACGGAAGCGCTTCTTCCACCCCGATCTCGCCGCCGCCTATGAGGCCGAGGGCTACGCCCCGCCCCGCGTCAATCCCCGGTGGTGGCTCTTCTCCGGCGGGCTCAACGAGTTTTCCCGTCCCTCGACCGACGACCTCCGGTATCGCCGGATGGCGTCGCCTTTTCCCAACCCCGACGCCTTCGAAAGCCCGGACGAATTCGAGGCCGCGCGTGTGGCGTGGTACGAGCGTCTGCGCACGGACGGGCTCAACGCCGCCGGCAACTGGATCGGCCTGACGCCCATCGGCCCCTTCCCGCGCGTCGAGCCGGGCGACACGCTCACGGTGACGTACGCCGTCGTGGCGGCGCTCAAGCCGGAGGAGTTTCAGGGGCAGGCCGGCAAGGCCGTCGACACGCCGGAGAGCCGGGCGCTCCTGGCCAACAACATCCTCTGGGCGCGGCGCACCTATTCGGGGGAAGACAATAATTTCAACGGTGAACTCGACCCCGGCGAAGACGTCAACGGCAACGGCGTGCTCGACCGCTACCTGATCCCCGAGCCGCCGGCGGCTCCCCGTCTCCGCGTCGCCTTCGAGGACACGGTGGACCCGAACACCGGACTGCAGGACACCCGCGTGGTGCTCTACTGGGACCGCACCGCCGAGCGCTCGCGCGACCCCGTCACCGGCACGTTCGACTTCGAGGGCTACCGCGTCTACCGGAGCAACCCCGGCGACGACCTCGAAGGCAACATCCTCGACCGCGCCACGCTCATCGCGCAGTACGACCGTCCCGGCAACCGCACCGGCTTCAACAACGGCTTCGACGAGATCGCCCTCTCCGAGCCCGTCACTTTCCCCGACGACCCGACCGAGTACTGGTATCGCTTCGAGGCCGACGACCTGCTCGGCGGCTGGCAATACCTCTTCACCGTCACCTCGTTCGACGAGGGCGACGTCGACGCCGGGCTGCCCTCGTTCGAGTCCTCGCGTACGGCCAACGCCACGCGTATCTTCCCCGGCACGCCGCCCGACCGCGAGGGCGCGCGCAAGGTGGGGGTGTATCCGAACCCGTACCGCGTCAATGCGGCCTGGGACGGCGGCACGAACCGCACGCGCCGGCTCAATTTTTACAACCTCCCGCCCCGCGCCGAAATCCGGGTCTATACGCTGGCGGGCGAGATCGTCAAGGAGATGCGTCACGAGAGTGAGACCTACCGGGGCGACATCCGCTGGTACGACAACTTCAGCGCCGAGAACCGGCAATTGCCCGGCGGCGAGCACTCGTGGGATATCCTCTCCGAGAACGGCCTCAACCTCTCGGCGGGACTATACCTGTTCACCGTAAAAGACCTCGACACGGGCGAGGTACAACGCGGCAAGTTCGTCATCATCAAATAGGCGCGCAGGCAACGTATGCGTACCGGGCAATGCGCAACGACCGTCGCATCGCCTGCTTTCCCTCCAACCAGACACGGGAGTTTCTCATGAAAAGACGGATTACTACCCTATTCGCCCTTCTCTTCATGCTCGGTTTCGCCGGACAGGCCGCCGCGCAGATGGAAGTGACGGTGCGTGAAATCAACGACATCCCGGACGAAAACGTCCAGACCCTGCTCGACGCCGGCGCCAACCTGCAGTCCGGTGACATCCCGGATCTCATCTTCAACGACCTCGTCGGCGAACAGGTGAAGATCACCGCCGTCATCATGACGGATCCCCTTACCTCGGGGCTGGCCAATACCACCGATGACCGCCCCGACCGCATCCACGTCTTCGTGCGCGACATCGCCGCAGCCACGGACGGCTTCGACGGCATGGGCATTCAACTCGTCGACGGCTCCTACGAAACCACCGGTCTCATCGACGTGACCGTCGGCGACGTCGTAGAGATCGTCGGCACCGTCAGCCCGTTCAACACGGCCATGCAGATCTCGCCGGAGACGGTTACGCTGCTGGGCACACTTTCGGACTTTGGGCTCGACGAGACCTTCATGGAACCGGTCGTCGTCACCACCGCCGACGTCAACATGAAGATCGACGATCAGGGCGGCGTGCAACCGAACTGGACCAACCTCGAGAACATCCGGGGGCAGTACGTCCGCGTCGAGAACGCGACCGTGCAGATCCGCGACATCAGCTCCGACCGGCCGAACTGGCTTGTCTCAACCGACGAAGGCGAGACGGTCATCAACTTCTATGACATCTCGCTCCGGTACCGCAACGACCGCGACGGTTATCCCGACGGCTGGAACAAGCGCACCTCGGACGACGGCGACTTCGTGCCGCCCGTGCCGGGATCGCTCATCAACCTTTCGGGCTTCATTAATTATCAGGGCGACGACCCCTTTGCGCGCGGCGTGCCGCCCGGCACCATCCTCAGCATCAACCCGTTCGAGGACAGCGACCTCGAAGTGCTCGAATCGCCCCCGCAGGTGACCTCCGTCTCCGAGCCGGACTTCATCCCCACCTCGGCCGACGCAGTGGAAGTGACGGCGGACGTCCTGCCCGACCCCCAGCGTACGATCACCAGTGCCGTGGTGAAATTCACGACTTCAGACGATGCCACGGAACGCACCGTGGATGGGACCACTTCGGACGGCGTCTCCTATACGTTCACCATTCCCCCCCAGGCCGACGGCGTCTTCGTGATCTATTACGTAGAGGCGACGGACAACACCGGGGCGGTCTCCGCTTCCGACACCGAGGACTACCGCGTGCTCGATGAGGGCATCAATGAGATCCGGGACATCCAGGAAACCTCAACCGGCGGGCCGGGAGACACGCCCTTCCGCGGCATCACCACGGACATGGACGTCACGGCCATCGTCCAGAGCCAACCGGACGTCTCGGGCTTCGTCTCCGTTCAGGACGACCCCAACCTCGGTCCCTGGTCCGGTATCCTGCTCAACTCCGACGGCCTGCCCGACCTCCAGCGCGGCGACGAGGTGCACATCACCCACGCCACGATCGACCGGACGGTGCTCTTCGGCTTCAACAACGAGTCGATCCTCTCGAACGTGACGCTCGACGTGGTCTCGACGGGTAATGATTTCTACGGATACAAAACCTTCGAGACGGGCGCGATGGCCGACGACAACATCGCCAAACAGCATGAGGGCATGCTCGTGCGGTTCGACGACGTCACGATCACTGATGCCGATGCCGGTTTCGGCGAGTGGCTCTTTGCCACGGTCAACGACGACGGCACCCTTCAGGATGACGCCCGCGCCGATGACGCCTCGCCTCTCGTCGATGGCGGCGGCGGGTTCCTCGGCGGGGAGGAGATCGAGTTCATCCAGGGCGTCTGGGTCTACGCCTTCAACAATTTCCGCCTGTGGCCCGAAGATCCGGCGACCGACTTCGGCGCGGTGATCAACGTGGCGACGGAAGACGAGGCACTGCCGGGCCGATATGCCTTGCACCAGAACTTCCCGAACCCGTTCAATCCGGCGACGACGATCCGGTACGACCTGGCGCGGACGGGCCGCGTGACGCTGGAGGTGTTCGACCTGCTGGGTCGCCGCATCACCACGCTCGTCGACGGTGAGCAGTCCCTGGGCACGCACGCCGTCTCGTTCGACGCGCGCGATCTCGCCAGCGGCGTGTACCTTTACCGCCTTACCGCCGGCAAGCAGGTCATCACGAAGACGATGTTGCTGTTGAAGTAAAGATGGGGGGGTGTATGGGTGTGTGGGTGTCGGTGCAAGATGAAGGCTGGTGCACAACCATGATTCGGCCTTTCAGAGAACTGCGGGTCTATCAGCGCGCGCAGGAGGCCTCTTGGCGCACCTTTGAAGTCTCAAAGGTGTGGCCTTCTGCGGAGCAGTACGCGCTTACGGATCAGATCCGCCGCTCTTCACGCTCCGCCTGTGCCAACAAGGCGGAAGCGTGGCGCAAGCGGCGGTACCCGGGTCATTTCGTCAGCAAGCTGACCGACGCGGATGCCGAAGCTGCCGAAACACAGAATTGGCTGGATATGACCTTCCGTTGCGGCTACCTGTCTGAAGACCGATACCGGGAACTAGACGCCGTATACGACGACGTCACGAAAGGCCTTGTCGGAAGGATGAAGCACCGAGACGCCCGGTGCGGCCCTGCCGTCCTGCGGGAAGATTTCAAAGTCTGCGAAGCTTCTCCGGACATCAACCCGCACTGACGCGCCCCACACCCATACACCCATACACCCTCACCCCCATACACCCATCCAAACCCAGCGTGCTCGCCCGTCTCAACATACCGTTCACCCTCGCCCTCGTCGCGGCACTCCTGGCCGGGTGCGACACCGGCTTTAGCGGAACGCCGTTCGAGAACGAGCCTCCGGACACC
>NZ_JBWOPL010000096.1:0-35796 GCF_056451265.1 Rhodocaloribacter sp.
GACGTTCGAGCCGAAGCAGGTGCGCCTTTGCGTCGAGGCCGCCCGCGAAGCCGGTGAGCGCGCCCGAAGCGCCGACGACGCGGTGGCACGGCACGATGATGCCCACGGGGTTCCGCCCGTTCGCGCCGCCGACGGCCCGCGTCTTCGTGGGACCGCCGAGCTTCCCGGCGAGCGCGCCGTACGTGGTCGTCGCACCATAGGGGATCTCGCGAAGCAGGGCCCACACCGCCCGCTGAAACGGCGTCCCGACGAGGTCGAGCGGCACGTCGAAGGCGGTCCGCGCACCCTCAAAGTATTCGTCGAGTTCGCGCGCCGCCTGTGCGAGCACGGGATGATTCGCATCCTCCACCCACACCGAGGCGTCGGCCTTCCGAGCGGAGGGGGCAAAGAGGAGCTTTTGCAGACCCGCCTCCGAAGCAACGAGCGTGAGAGGACCGACGGGGCTGTCGAGCGTCGTGAAAGCGAGCGGTTCGGGCATGGGCGCGGAGGTCAGGAAGGGTCGTCGGGGGATACGGCCCGACGGAGGATCCGTTCGGCGTTTTTGACGGCCTTCATGAAAAAGCGGGCGCGGAGCCGGGCGCGTGCGGCAGCGTCGAGGTCGCCGTGGAAGCCCTGGCGGGCGAGGCGGTCCCGGTAGGCGTGATAAAGGCTCACGGCGGCGGCCACCGAGATGTTCAGGCTCTCCACGAAGCCCGGCGTCGGGATGATGCAGCGGCGGTCCGCCAGTTCGAGCATCCGGTCCGAGACGCCGTCGCGCTCATTGCCGAAGACGAGCGCGGTCTTTTGCGTGAAGTCGAGCGTGTCGATGGGCACGGCGGAGGCGTCGAGGTGGGTGGCGACGAGGGTATAGCCGGTCTTTTTGAGGAAAGCCGCCCCTTCCTCCGGCGTGCGCCACGTATGCACATCGAGCCATTTCTCTGCGCCCTGCGTGGTGCGCTTCGAGCGTTTGAAGCGTTCGCCGCCGGTGATGATGTGGAACGGCTGAATGCCGAACGCCTCGGCGCTGCGCATCACCGCGCTCACGTTGCCCGTGTCCACGAGGCCCTCGACGACCGTCGCCACGGTGTACGTGCGCCCGTCGAGGACGGCCTCGATGCGGGCGAAGCGCTCGTCCGTGAGGTACGGCCGGAGGATCGCCGTCACCGTTTCCGGCGCGAGCCGCCGCCCGTCGATCACGAACGGATCGTCGGCGCGGGCCTTCGGCGTCAACAGATGCTCCATCGCTTCGGCGGCTTCGCGTTCCGGCTCGGTCATGGGGCGTCGGTGCGGGTTCGTTCCGGGATTCACCGGAGTATACGCCCGCGTCGGCAAAGTATCCGCCACCCGTCTTTTTTTCACGAGCGCCCCCCTCGCCCTCCCATCGACGCGAGCCGGGTCGTATCTTGTCGATCCGTCGTCTTTTCGCACCCATCCCTCTTCCCATACATGGATCTCAAAGACAAAGTTGCCCTCGTGACGGGCGCGAGCAGCGGCCTCGGACGTTCCTTTTCCGAAGCGCTCATCGGGCGAGGCGCGCGCGTGTTCGGACTTGCCCGCCGCCGCGACCGCCTCGACGCCCTCCGCGAGGAACTCGGCGCGCGGTTCCATCCGCTCGTCGGCGACGTGCGCCTCGAAGACGACGTCGCCGGGGCCTTCGAGGCCGTGCGTCGTGAAGCGGGCCGCCTCGACGTGCTCATCAACAATGCCGGGCTGGGCAAATTCGGCCCCGTGGACCGGCTTTCGGTGGACGAATGGGACCTCATGATGGAGACGAACCTGCGCGGCGTCTTTCTGTGCACGCGCGCCGCCGTGCCGGTGATGCGGCGTCAGAACGAAACGAGCGGCTTTGGCGGACACATCGTCAACATCGCGTCGGTGGCGGGGCTGATCGGCAATCCGAACATCAGCGCGTACAACGCCTCGAAGTTTGGCCTGCGCGGCTTCAGCGAGGCGCTCATGAAAGAGGTGCGCGAGGACGGCATCAAGGTGACGTGTCTCTACCCGGGCTCCATCGCGACGGAGTTTTTCCAGGTCGCCGGGGTTGATCTCACATCGAAGCCGATGCAGCCCGAGGACGTGGCCGCCACGGTCCTTCACGTGCTCGAAACGCCGGACAATTACCTCATCTCCGAAGCCGTCATGCGCCCGCTCCGCCCGCGCGGATGAGCCGCGGCCGGTCCCGCAGCCGCGTCGTCCGGCAACCGGGTATGCCCGCCGGGGCGGTTATGCTTCTTCCCTCATCAACCCTGCTTTCCGCCGGTCTTTCGCCTCGAAGGCTTCTCCCCGTCCTGCGGGGCGGCGTCCGTCTCAAAAGACGCGATCCGGTGTTTTATTTTCGTACCTTGAACCATAGAAGTTGCCGTATGGCCCCTTTCAGGGCCTGATCTTCCCCCTTCCCCTACTTTCAAGGAGCACGTTTATGAATCGAGTGGCACAATTTCTCGCAATGGGTCTTTTCGTTCTTCTATGGCTGCCGGGGCTGTCGGTCGCCCAGACGGCGCCGCCGCCCCAACACGTGATGCCGTACCCGCTAACGTCGGGGGTGCATCAGGGGCAGGGTTCGGCTCCGGTCGTGGCGTTCGACGAGGTGGTTCGCGCGGCGGGCGCCCCGTGGGTGCGTCTGAGCTTTGGCGAGGCGCGTCTCGGCGCGGGCAGTTTCGTCACGGTCACCTCGCTCAAGGACGGCGCGACGCAGCGGCTCGACGCCCGCGCGCTGGCGCAGTGGCAAAACACGAGCGCGTACTTCAACGGCGACGCCGTGGCGCTTCGGCTGCACGTCGCCCCCGGCGACCGCGACGTCTCCGTGGCGGTGGAGGCGGTGGTCGCGGGCGAGGACCCCGCCGGCCCGCTCTCGCAGTGCGGCCCCACGGACGACCGCGTGCCCTCGACCGACCCGGCGGCGGGACGCCTGCTCAACATCGGCTGCACGGGATGGATCATCGAGAACGGAAAGATCGTCACGGCGGGCCATTGCCTGGCCACCTCTTCGCTGGCGAACGTGCTCGAGTTCAACGTGCCGCCCTCGCTTTCGAGCGGCGCGATCCAGCACCCCGGCCCGGAGGATCAATACACCGTGGACACCTCCAGCCGCGTCTTCAGCAACGGGGGCATCGGCAATGACTGGGGCGTCTTCACCGTCTTCGACAACAGCGTCACCGGCCTTCAGCCCATCGACGCACAGAGCGCCGCCTTCCCGCTGAAGCAGGACCTCGGCCCGGCGAACATCCGCATCACCGGCTACGGCGTCGACGACGGCGTCGACAACCAGACCGAGCAGACGCACGTCGGCCCCAATGCGGGTTCCTCCGGCACGACGATGCGGTACCAGACCGACACCGAGGGCGGCAACTCGGGCAGCCCCGTCATCGACGACGCCACGGGCATGGCCGTCGGCGTGCACACGCACGGCGGATGCTCCACCAGCGGCGGCGGCAACAACAGCGGCACGAGCACCTTCAACGGCGCCTTCTGGGATGCGCTCGGCATCGGAGGCGGCACGCAGGACGTCGCCATCGCCCTCACGCCCGTCGGCGATCCCATCGTGATCGACGCCGCCGGCGGCAGCTTCCAGTACGACATCGAGGTGACGAACAACGGCGCTTCGAGCGCGGACGTGGACATCTGGATCGACATCTCCGGGCCGGGCGGCAGCCGCACCATCGGGCCGATCTCACGGACCCTCGCCGCGGGCGCAACCATCAGCCGCACGCTCACGCAGACCGTCCCGGGCGGCCTCCCGGCGGGCACGTACACGCAGACCGGAAGCGTCGGCGCGTATCCCACCGCCGACGCCTCGGACAGCTTCACGTGGGAGAAGGCGGCCGCCAAAGCCGCCGGAGCCGTCGCCGTGAACGACTGGGCGACGGACTTCGAGGCGCTCGGCGCCGAGACCGGCACGCCGGCAGCCGACCTGCCGGCAGCCTTCACGCTCGACCAGAACTACCCCAACCCCTTCAACCCGACGACGATGATCGCTTTCACGCTGCCTGAGGCGGGCGAGACGACGCTCCGCGTCTTCAACGCGCTCGGCCGCGAGGTGGCCACGCTGACCGAGGGCTTCCGCGAGGCGGGCAGCCATCAGGTCCGCTTCGACGCCACGGACCTCAGCGCGGGCATCTACGTCTACGTGCTCCAGTCCGAAGGCTTCCGGCAGACGCGCCGGATGGTGCTCCTGAAGTGAGGCCGGGATTTCCGGGAAACGGGGGAGCGGGCGCAACGCCGGCTCCCCTTTTTCTTTGCCCTGCCCACCGGTTCGGTTTCCCCCGCGCTTTCGTATTGCGCCTGCGGGCCTCATCCTGTATACTGACGCCGTTTCCTTTCGGCTCACGGGTACAGACGATGACGATGAAACGGCGTGATTTCATGAGGAAGGCGGCCGTCGGCGCGGCCGGCGGCGGGCTGCTGGCGGGTTGCGGCGGAGCCGCCGAACCGGGAGGGGCGCCGGCCGTTCAGACCCGACCCCGCGTGACCTGGCAGCTCGTCTCCAGCTTTCCCCGCTCGCTCGACACCATCTTCGGCGCGGCCGACGTGCTGGCCAACCGCGTCCGCGCGCTTACCGAGGACCGCTTCCGCATCCGCGTCTTTCAGGCGGGCGAGCTCGTCCCCTTCGATCAGGTGCTCGACTCCGTTCAGAAAGGAGCCGTCCATATGGGCCACGCGGCAAGCTATTATTTCATCGGCAAAAATCCGGCGCTCGCTTTCGACTGCACCGTGCCCTTCGGCCTGACGGCCCGGCAGTACAACGCCTGGCTCTACCACGGCGACGGCCTCGACCTGACGCGCGCGCTCTTCGCCGACTTCAACGTGCTCAACTTCCCCGGCGGCAATACGGGCGTCCAGATGGGCGGCTGGTTCCGCAGGGAGCTTCACGGCCTGCAAGACCTGCGCGGGCTCAAGATGCGCATCCCCGGCCTCGGCGGGCGGGTGATGGACCGCCTCGGCGTGACGGTGCAGGTGCTCGCCGGCGGCGATATCTACCCCGCCCTCGAACGCGGCGCCATCGACGCCACCGAGTGGGTCGGGCCGTACGATGACGAGAAGCTCGGCTTCGACGAGGTGGCGAAGTACTATTATTACCCCGGCTGGTGGGAGCCCGGGCCGGCGCTCAGCTTCTACGTCAACCGCGACGCCTGGGACCGCCTCCCCGGCACGTACCGCCAGGCGCTCGAAGTGGCCGCCGCCGAGGCCAACGTGGGTATGCTCGCCAGCTATGACGCCAAAAACCCGCCCGCCCTCGGTCGTCTGCTCGACAAAGGGGTGCAACTCCGCCCCTTCCCCGACGACATCATGCAAGCCGCCGAGCAGAACGCCCTGGACCTGCTCGAAGAACACGCCGCCGCCGACGCGACCTATAACAAGGTCTATCAGGCGTACAAAAAATGGAGGGCGGATTCGTACCGCTGGTTCAGCACGGCGGAGCAAGCCTATGCCCGCTTCGCCTTCCGGGATTTCCGCCCCTCCCCATGAACCGGACGGGAACGCCACGAAAACCGCCTCCCCTCAACCTTCCTTCCACCGTTTTCGCTCATGATCCGACCCGTCGGCGTCTATTGCGCCTCCAGCAATCACATCGACGAGAAATATTTCGCGACGGCCTCCGAGATGGGACGGCTGCTGGCCGAGCGCGGCCATACACTCGTCTACGGCGGCGGCAACGTGGGGCTGATGGGGACGGTGGCGCGGGCCGTGCACGAGCACGGCGGCGAGGTCTTCGGCGTCATCCCGGAGGCGCTCCGGCAGGTCGAAGGCGTGGCCTACGAAGTGGCCGACGAACTGATCATCACCGAGACGATGCAGGAACGGAAACGCCACATGTTCACCCGCGCCGAGGCGTTCGTCGTGTTGCCCGGAGGCTTCGGGACGCTGGAGGAGTTCATGGAGGTGCTCACGCTCCGGCAACTCGGCTATCACCACAAACCCATCGCCCTCGTCAACACGGACGGCTTCTACGAGCCCTTACTCGAGCTCTTCGAGCACTACTACCGGACGGGCTTCGCACACCCCCGGTATCGCGACCTCTATCACGTCGCCTCCACTCCGGCCGACGCGCTCGACTACATCGCCGCCCACACGAAGGGGTGAAGAATCCCCCGTCGGGGGGCCCCCCGGTCGCGTCATAGGCGCTCATCCGCACCGTGCGCCTCAGGCGGCGCGGCGCGGGGCTATCGACGCTCGTTCCGTTCGTCGGAGGCTTTCGCAATAGCGCGCAAGGGCGCCCATGGCTTTGCGACCGGTCTCCAGGGCTTGTGCCACACCGGCTTCCTCGGTGAGGTCGAGGCCGCGGAGACGTTCGATAGCGCAGACAAGGGTTTCCAGGCGGGCATCGACGGCTTCTTTGGATGCGACATACATGACGACCTCCGGCGCATTCACACGCGCTCGCTCATTCTCACGGGAAAGGGTATGAATAGTACGCCCCCGCCCATCTTTTCCCAATAGGGCTCGTTCCCATTCGGACACGGGTGATTTCCCCATCGGACCATAAGCATTTTTCCCGGCGCCTCGCACGCGGCGGACGGCGCGCCCTTTCCCGTTAGTGACGCGTAAAGAGGATCCACCAGACCGGGGCAGCCCCGATCGGCTCCGAAGCTCAGTCCGTCGGATACCACAGGAATTTTCCGGCGCGGTCGATATAACCGTACGTCTGTCGCTCGCCCACGGTGATGCGAACGCGGGCCGCACCGCCTTTGAACGGCATCGCCTCGTCAAACTGCGGCTCGATGATGTACGCTCCGGAGGGGTCGATGTAGCCCCACTTTTCATCCACCATCACCGGCGCGCGTCCTTCGGAGAACGGCAGGGCTTCGTCGAACTGCGCGGCGACGGCGAGGCTGCCCGAGCGGTCGATGTAGCCCCATTGATTGCCGTCTTTGCGCACCGGCGCGCGGTCGTCGGAGAAGCTGGCGGCGCTGATGAACTGCGGGCTGATGGCGGTGCCCTGCCTGTCGTCGATGTAGCCCCACCGGTCGCTGATCTTGACGGCGGCGCGGCGATCGGCGAAGGCGCGCGCGGCGGAATATTGAAGCGGGATCACGAGCTTGCCCGCGCGGTCGATGTACCCGTACGCATCGCCGTGGCGAACGAGCGCGAGGCCGTCGGAGAACGAGGGTTCGTCGACTTCGTCGAGGTCGGGCGTGGTCGCCTCGCGGACGATCCGGCCGGAGGCGTCGATGTATTCCCAGTCATAGTCGAGCGTGCGGACGAAGGCGCGGCCCTCGGAGAACGCATATGCCGAGGTGAACTGCGGGTTGATCTCGAACGTCCCGTTCCGGTTGAGGTAGCCCCACCGTCCGTCCATGCGCACGGCGGCCAGCCCTTCGGAGAACGGGCGCGCGTCTTCGAAGCGCGGCGCGATCACGAAGTCGCCCTCCCGATCGATGAACCCGTGCCCGCTGCTCGTACGCACGTGCGCGAGGTCGTCCGAGAAGGTTTCGGCGAAATAGAACTGCGGCTCGATGACCATGCGCCCGAGGCTGTTGATGTAGCCCCATCGCCCGTCGAGGAGGACCGGGAAGAGGCCGGTGGCGTCCGCCTGATCTTCGCCGGTGAGAAAGTCGCATCCGCTCACGCCGAAGAGGATCGAAGCGCAGCCGAGAGAGAGCGCCAGTCGGGAGAAAAACCGTTTCATGTGTCTGTGCGGCATGTGCGAGGGGAGGGTCGTTTATTTGGTGGGGAACCAGACGTACTCGCCCCGCCGGTCGATGTAACCGATGTCAGGATTGTCTTCGCGTCCGTTGAAGATGCGGGCGATGCCGCCGTTGAACGGCTCGGCCCGCATGAAATTGCGTTCCATGCCGATGCGGAGCGAGGCCTTGTCGAGGAAGGTCCACCGGGCGTTGAGGCGGACGGCGGCCAGCCCTTCGGAGAACGGGCGCGCTTCGCGGAACTGCGGCGTCACGGCCCATGCGCCGCTCCTGTCGATGAAGCCGAAGCGGCCGTCTTCGGCGGCGACGGCGAGGCCCTCGGCGAACGGCTCGGCCTGTTCGAAGCGCGGCGCGATGGCCGGTCCGCCGTCGCGGTCGAGGTAGCCCCACCCGTCGCTCGTGGCAAACGGCGCGAGGCCGTCGACGAAGTCGCCCGCCACCTCGATGGTGAAGCTCGGGTCGATGACCACCGCGCCGTCGCGGTCGATGTACACCCATCCGTCGACGCTCTCGACGGCGGCGAAGCCCTCGGAGAACGAGCGCGCGTCGCTGAAGCGCGGCTCGATCACGAGCGCCCCGCCCGGGTCGATGAAGCCCCACCGCCCCTCGATCCGCACGGCGGCGCGCCCCTCGGCGAACGGCTGCGCGAGGTCGAACTGCGCGTCGATGACGAGCGTGCCCCCGGCATCGACGTAGCCGTATCCCGCCTCGCCGCGCACGGCGGCCAGCCCCTCGGAGAACGGCCCGGCCACACGGTATTGCGGAGGGATGCGAACGTTGCCGCCGCTGCCCACGTAGCCCCACAACCCGTCGATCTGCACGGCGCCGAGGCCCTCCGAGAAGTCCTCCGCCCCCTCGAACCGGGGCAAGACGGCAATGCGCCCGCTCACGCCGATGTATCCCCACGCCTCATCGATACGCACGGGATAGAGCCGCGCGGCAGCCGGTTCGTCGTTGCCGCCGAGAAGGTCGCATCCGACGAACAGAAGCGACGGAAGCGCGAGGAGGAGCAAACCCCTCGCAGCGCACCGGACCAGAGACCGGAGCGCCGGCTCCATGCGAAGGGGAAGGGACGTAGGCCGTGTCATGCGCATCATCAACTGAATGGGGAAAAGGCCGCCGTCCAACATGTTCGCGAACGACGAAAAATCCGAAGGGCTCTTCTTCGAAGGAGGACACAGGGAGCGCCGTCATCGTTGGGCCTTGATGAGATGTGCTTTCGACACCCCCCTGTCCTCCTTCGGAGGAGAGTTTTCTGTTTCCGGTATCGGTCCTCTTTTCTCGTGGATGAAGCGGAAGCGCCCGTAAAATGCGCCGGTGCGCCGCCTGCCTTTCTCATTTGATCAGCACCATCTTCCGCGCCTGAATCCCCGCCGCCGTTTCGAGGCGATAGAGGTACGTTCCGCTCGGCAAGCGCCCGGCGTCGAACCTGACGCGATGGACGCCCGCCGCCTGTGTGCCCGCCGCGAGCGTTTGCACGAGGCGACCTTGCGCGTCAAAGACCCGAAGCGTCGCCGGTCCCGGGGCCGCGAGCGTGTACGTGATCTCGGTCGTGGGATGGAACGGGTTGGGGAAGTTTTGTTCGAGGCGGAACGCGCCGGGCGTCTCCTTCGGCTCCACGGCCACGCTGACTTTGTCGCCGACGAAGCCGAGGCGATCGAACGAGCGCCCGAGCACGGCGTCGACGTCGGGGGCAGCGAGGCCGAACCAGTCCTGGAGCAGCGTGGCATAGACCGAGCGATAGTCGGTGGTGAAGCGCGGGTCGCCGCCGTAGAGGTCGAGGAGGTCGGACTGCACGCCGTACGTTCCGCCGTGGAGGCCGCTGCCGAAGAGGAGCATCGGGGCTCCCGCGCCGTGGTCGGTGCCTCCGGAGCCGTTCTCGCGGAGGGTGCGTCCGAACTCGGAAAAGGTCATCACCAGGACGCGCCGGTCGAGGCCGTCGGCGGCGAGGTCCTCGAAGAAGGCGGCGACGGCGTCGGCGAGCTGACCGAGGCGCGCGCCGTGCGATCCGGTGGCGGCGCCCTGCCCGGAGTGCGTGTCGAAGCCGCCGTGCGAGGCGGTATAGATGGGCGTGGCCAGGCCGCCGCGGAGGGTGCGCGCCACCACGGCGAGGTTGGCGGCGAGGCCCGTGTTCGGATAACTTGCGAGGTTGACCCCGTTGGCGGCGGCATCCTGCACCGAGGCCACATAGCGGAAGGAGGCGTTCGTCACATCCCGGACGAAGGAGAGGGCCGCGCCGTAGGGCGTGGCAGGCACGTCGCCGGCATCGTAGAACCCCCCCTGTTCGAGGAACCGCTCGAACTGCGCGGCGTCGCCGAAGGTGACGCTCAGGCCGCCGAAGGGGCTTTGAAAGAGCGTCGCCGGGCCGCCGATCCGGACGGCGAGCGGATAGTCGAAGGGCACGAGCGAGGATGTGAGGTACTCGTCGGCAAGATAACGCCCGAGCCATCCCGTGCTCTCGTCGTCGCCCTGATCGCGCGCGGTGGACCAGTTCACGGTGCCCTCGAAATGAGAGCGTGTCTGATTCGGATAACCGGCGTTGTGCACCACGGACAGGCGCCCGTCATCCCACAGGTTCATCAGGCTGCTCATGGCCGGATGGAGGCCCGTCTCATCGTCGAGCAAAAGCGCCTGCGTCTTCGGAATGGCGATGGTGGGACGGTTCTGATAATAGAGGTCGTTGTTGACCGGGATGATGGTGTTGAGGCCGTCGTTGCCGCCGCCGAGTTGGATGAGGACGAGGATGCGGTCCGTCTCCTGACGGCGGAGGGCGTCGAGCATCGGCAGGTGGCCGAAAGCGCCGGCGGGCCGCCCGCCCAGCGAGAAGGCGACGCCGGCGGAGGCCAGGCCCATCCGCGCGAGAAAATCGCGGCGGCTCCATCGGGCGTGATCCTGCGCGTGCGCCGCGCCGTGGGTCAGGGAGGCCCCGTGCCGGAGCCGTTCGTGCGCGTGATGAGGACACGTGTCGTGCATGAGATTCGGTGAGGTCCTGGGGTGAGCTCGGGCGACGGGCCGGAAGGGTTACATAAGCTGGTAGGCGGGCAGTTGAATGAGGTAGCTGAGGTAGCCTCGCACCAGCGTTCGGGCGTCGGCCACGTCCGGGTCGCCGGGGTCGATGATGATCGGCCAGCCATAGTGCGGCAAGCCGTCGAGGAGGATTTTCGAGAGGTTGAGCACATACGCCGGGCCGTTGAGGATGTCCTCGGGCGGGGGGCGCTCCTCCATGCCCACGAGGTCGTCCGGAACGTCGCGGATGGCGGCCTCTTCGAGTGGAACGGGGATCATCGTCTCGGCCAGGTCCACGGCGATCCGGAAAGGGTCGGAAGGGTCGGAGAGCTTCGTGACGAGGTCGAGCGGGTCGTACTCCGCGCCGCCGTTGCCGTAGACGAGGTCGGAGAGGAAGGCCCATCGCTCGGGGAGGGCGGTGGTGGTGAGCCAGGCATGATGGCCCGGCGCGCCGCCGGCGTCGGGCGGGTTGAGACCCGGCCAGCCCGCCACGTTCGGCGGATTGAAAAGCTCCTGCGCAAGGTTGAGCGGCGTCAGCGCCTCGCGCATGTTTTCGAGCAGATCCTGCGTGGGCACCACCTCCGCCTCGCGAAGGAAGCCGACGAGGTACTCGACCGGGCTCTTGATGCGCGCGCCGATGAAGGCGTCGTCGTAGAAATGCGCGCTCTTGAGCAGCTTTCTCAGCACCGGCGCGATCTCGAAATCCTGCGCGAGCATCTCGGCTGCCAGCGCAGACACGATGCCCTCGTCCGGGACGGCCTGCACGAAGAACGTGTAGAGCTTGCGGCAGACGAAGTGCGCCGTCTCTTCGGCGCGCCGCTCAAAGACGGCCGCCGCCACGTCGTCGTACCCGAACGCGCCGGACTGCCCCCAGAACGTCTTGACGCCGTCGTCGTGGCGGGCGGGATCGAACGAAGCCTTGCGGTCGCTCGTGACCACCCACCCCGTCAGCGCCCGCGCGATCTCCTTGATGTCGGCCTCGGTATAGTTCTCCGAGCCGTCCGGGCCGAACTGCCCCATGGTAAAGAGTTCGAGCAGCTCGCGCGCGTAGTTCTCATTCGCCTTCCCCCGCTCATTGACGAAACCGTCGAGATAGATGAGCATGGCCGGGTTCGTCCCGATCTTCTCGACGAGCGTACGGAAGTTGCCGAGCGCGTTTTTGCGGAGGAGCGTATAGTAGTCGTAGACGAGGTGCGCCGTCGAGAGCGAGGTCTTCTGGTCGATGCTCGTGTGCTGCGTGACGAAGTGGTTGTGCCAGAAGAGGGTCATCTTTTCGATCAACCCGTTGGCGCGCATGGCATCGAGCCACGACCGCTGGAGGTCATAGATCTCGTTGATGCCCGACGAGGAGGAGCCGCCGTACCACGACGGCGCTTCGGGCAGCGGATCGGCGAGCGCCGCATCCACGAGACGGTCGACGGCGGCCGGAGCGGAACCGTCGAAGAACGCGCCGTCGACCTCGCGCTTGATCGCTCCGAAGCCGGTGCGCCGGATGAGATGCGTGGCCTGACGGCGGTCCCAGGGACCCGCGTACGGCTCGAGCCCCGCCAGGGCGCGCGACTGCGATACGGGCCGGACCGGCAGGCGAAGGAAGCTTCGCCGGTTCATACCTCTCCCCTTCTTTTCCTCTTTCCACAAGGCCCGACGCTCGTAAGCACACGCGTTCAAGATGCCCGGCAGCTTCTTCCCAGGGGTCACGAAACTGCCCCGAAAGCCCGTCGAAAAATGTGTTTCGCACGCCGGATCGGAAACCGTTGTGAGGAGGATATCGGTCCGCGGCGCACCGCGATTAAAGCGAAAGAGCGGGTATTTTTTTCGAAGGGATGCGGGCCTCAGAGGTAGGCAGCCATCTCCTTGCGGATGGCCTTGAGCGCGTGCCCCATCTGATGCTCGACGGTCTTTACGCTGATGCCGAGCGCCTCGGCGGCTTCCCGGTACGTGAGTTCCTCCATGAAGCACAGCTCGAAGACCGCCCGCCGACGGGGCGGGAGCCGGTCGATGGCTTTCCGAAGCGCGTCCTGCGTGAGGTGATAGCCGGCGCTCGCGTCGGGCGTCGTCGGGTCCGCCGGCTCCGGCGCGGCTTCGGGGTCGGCGAACCGGGCCGTATCCCGGAAATGGTTCAGGGCGCGCGTGTGGGCGATGCGGAAAAGCAAGGCGCGGAGCGAGCGGGTCTCGTCGATGTCGGCGCGGCGTTCCCAGAGGGTGAGGAAAGCGTTCTGGAGGAGGTCCTCGGAGACGTCGGCGGGCACACCGCGTCGGCGAAGATAGCGGAAGAGCGCCGGGTGATGCCGGTCGAAGAAGGCTTTGAAGGCCGCCGCGTCTCCATCCCGGATGCGTCGCGCCAGCGCCCCATCGTCGAGGTCGGCGGTGGGACGAAGGGCGAAGCCGAGCAAAAGGACGTCGAGCGGGAAAATCACGGTTTCGGAGAGGAAGAGCTTCGGGGCACGACTAAACTAAGACGGGTGAGCGCCGTTTCCCATTCCGCCGCGCAAGAAAAGGCCCGGCGGCGGCGGACGATCCTCAATCGTTCCGGGACGTGAAACGCAGGCGCGGGGTCCGGCGTTTGAAAAAACGCGTTTCCGTGATGCGGATGGGGCCTTTCTCCGTGCCTGTCGCGTTCGTGCTCCCGACGTTCTTCCCTCTCTTCCGAATACCATGCCGCGCACCTTCTCCGACCGCCTGTTTCAGCATTTGTTCGAGGCCTTTCCACCCACGCAGGACTACACGCGCGCCGACTTCGACCGCGCGCCGATGCCCTCCCTCGTGGCCCACTTTCTCACCCAGACGCTTCAGCGCTGCTTCGACCTCGAAGTGGAGCAACTTCGGGCCGTGCGTTCGAACTGGTTCGACTACGACCACCCGGAGGTTCGGCAGGCGCACAAGGCGTTGATCGTGGCGCTTCTTCAGCACGCGCAGATCCCCGGGGAGGAGTGGGAACGCACGCTCCGGCAGGCCGTGGAGCGCGTCGTCGCGTACCTCATCCGCCCCGCACAGACGCTCGTCGACTTCGTCTTCAACGTGGAGGAAGGGCCGCTGCCGGCGCACGTCGTGTACCGGCGCATCGGCTATTTTGCGGCGTATCCGCACCTGCGCGCGGCGGTGGAGGCGTACTTCGAGCGCAAGGGCACGCCGGAAATCGCCCGCGCCCACTTCGCCGAACTCCTCACCCGCGTCGACCGGCAGATGGCCGAGGATTACGACGTGGAGGCATGGCTCACACTCCTGGAGCCGCTCCTGCTTTTGATGGGCGACCTGACGCCGGGCCGGACCGAGGCGCCGGTGTCCGTGTTGCGCGCCTTCTTCGAGGACCGGGGCGCTCAAGAGGTCGTCGCCCGTCTCGATGCGGCGGCGCGCCGGAACGTGCGCGCGCTCGACGAGGCGGGGCTGCGGGAGCTCCTCGCGTCGGCGCTCGCCCCCGCGCGTCCGGTTGCCGCCCCCGAGCCAAGCCCGCCCGTCATTCGGCGAGACCCGCCCGTCGTTCAGCGAGAACCGCCCGTCGTTCGGCGAGAACCGCCCGTCGTTCGGCGAGAACCGCCCGTCGTTCGGCAGGAACCGCCCGTCGTTCGGCAGGAACCGCCCGTCGTGCTCGAACCTTTGCCGCCGTCGGAGCCCGCGCCTCTCCCGGAGCCCGCACCTTCCCCTGAGCCCGCACCTCCCCCGGAGGCTTCCGCCGCGCCCTCGCCGCCCGTGGAACCCGCACCTCCGGCCGGAGACGAAGCCGTGCCGCTGTGGAAAAAGTTCATGCATGCGCCCGAGGCCGAAGCGATCGAAGCCGCGCCGTCTCCTCCGACGCCCGAGGCGATGCCGTTGTGGATGCGCTTCCGCTCGAACGTGGAGCCGGGCGCGGCGGACCTCCCGGCGCTCGAACACGCCATCCTCGGCGAACAGGCCCTCCGCAACCGCGAGCGCTTCGTCAAATACCTTTTCTCCGGCTCCGAGGAGGATTACGAGCGGGTCCTTCGCCGCCTGTACACGGCTCCCACGTGGACGCAGGCCTCGCAAATCATCGCGCAAGACGTGTTCAAGGCGCATCGGGTCAACATCTACAGCCCGCCCGCCATCGCCTTCACGAATGCCGTCGAAGCCCGGTACCGGCAGGACGAGCGCCGCTGATTTCAGATTCCGGGCGCTGCGGTTTAGATTGCGTCTCATCGAATGGACGGATGAAGACGCTCGTCCCATTCCCACGAACACGAACCACGCATTCCCCGATGAAGGATAAAGACGCCTTGATGGCCGACCTCGAACGAAGACGGGCCGAAGCGCGGCTCGGCGGCGGCGAAAAACGCATCGCACGGCAGCACGAACGGGGCAAACTCACCGCCCGCGAACGCCTCGACGTGCTGCTCGACGAGGGTTCCTTCGAGGAACTCGGCATGTTCGTCCGCCATCAGTCGCACGATTTCGGGCTCGAAAAAAACCGGCCGTACGGCGACGGCGTCGTCACCGGCTTCGGGACGATCCACGGGCGGCTCGTGTACGTCTTCAGTCAGGATTTCACGGTTTTCGGAGGCTCGCTCGGGCAGGCGCACGCTTCGAAGATCGTAAAGATCATGAACCTGGCGATGGAAAACGGCGCGCCCGTCATCGGGCTCAACGACTCCGGCGGCGCGCGCATTCAGGAGGGCGTCGTCTCGCTCGGCGGATACGCGGACATCTTCCTGCTCAACACGCTCGCTTCCGGCGTGGTGCCGCAGATCTCCGCCGTCATGGGGCCGTGCGCCGGCGGCGCGGTCTACAGCCCCGCCATCACCGACTTCGTGTTCATGGTCAAGCACACGAGCCACATGTTCGTCACCGGGCCGAACGTGGTGAAGACCGTCACCCAGGAGGACGTGACCTTCGAGGACCTCGGCGGCGCCGAGACGCACGCAACGAAGAGCGGCGTCGCCCACATGACGTGCGCCAACGACGTGGACTGCCTGCTCCGGATCCGCGAGTTGATGCATTATATCCCGTCGAACTGTGAGGACCCGCCGCCGGTCGCCGCCGCCGCCGACCCCGTAGACCGCGCCGGCGAGACGCTCGACGCCGTCGTGCCGGCCAATCCGAACAAGCCGTACGACATGCACGAGGTCATCACCCGCATCGTCGACGGCGGGCGTTTCTTCGAGATCCACGCCGACTATGCGCCGAACATCCTCGTCGGCTTCGCGCATCTGGGCGGGCGTTCGGTCGGCATCGTGGCCAACAACCCGGCGGTGCTTGCGGGCGTGCTCGACATCGACTCCGCCGTCAAAGGCGCGCGTTTCGTCCGTTTTTGCGATGCCTTCAACCTCCCGCTCATCGTCTTCGAGGACGTGCCCGGCTTCCTGCCCGGCACCGATCAGGAATGGCGCGGCATCATCCGGCACGGGGCGAAACTGCTCTATGCCTTTTGCGAGGCCACCGTCCCGAAGATCACCGTCGTCACGCGAAAAGCGTACGGCGGCGCATACGACGTGATGAACTCGAAGCACATCCGGGGCGACCTCAACTATGCCTGGCCCACCGCCGAGATCGCCGTGATGGGACCCAAAGGCGCCGTCGAGATCATCTTCCGGAAGCAGATCGCCGAGGCCGAAGACCCGCAGGCTGCCCTCGACGCGTTCATCGACGACTACCGGGAGAAGCTCGCCAACCCGTACGTCGCCGCCGAATACGGCTACATCGACGACGTGATCGAGCCGCACGAGACGCGCTTCCGCCTCATCCGCGGGCTGGAGATGCTCAAGAACAAGGTCGCCTCGAACCCGCGAAAGAAGCACGGCAACATCCCGCTTTGACCGCTTCCGAGGCCGTCCGGCGTTTAACCGGGGCGGAACAGAGGCGATATAAACAGGAGCGGATGCGGCGGAAGCGCGGGCGGCTGCCCTTCCGGAGCGAACGTCTCTCTCATGGAGAAGCCCTCCGGCGCTTCCCTGAACAAATGGACGCCGGAGGGTCTTGTAAAATATCGCCGAAGTTGTTATTGTTTATGCCCAAAGACCGGGGTCGCTAAGGTATTGCTTTAATCACTTCGCCTTTCGCCCGTTTCCTCATCAAACCGAGAGACCGCCTGTGCGCCGATCCTTGTTTTTTGCGCTGCTGATAGGCCTTTCCCCCCTCCTCTTTGCGCCGGCTCAGGGGCAACCGGCCCCCCAGGCGTCTTCTTCCGCCGTGACGCGGGCCGAGGTCTTGCCGCCGGATTCTCCCGCGCTTCAGTCGCTCGAGGCGCATCCGATGCTCGTGCACGCGCCGGGCGACACGCTCTCGGAGCGCCAGACGCTTCGCCTCATCGGGCGTCTTTACCGGTATCAGTCGGATCTTTTGCTGGCGCAGGCCGAGCGTGACCCGGATCGGACCGAATCGCTGCTCGACGCGGCGATGACCGAGTTGGGCACGCTGATGCATCGACCCGGCATCATGGAACGCCCGCGCTTTCGCGAGCTTTACCGCACCCTCGTAGCCGAGTATGAGCGCTATTATGGCTCCACGGACACGCTGACGCTTCCGTACGGCAACATCTTCGGGATCCGCGCCGAGATGTTCGCGCTGATGGACGAGCTCGACGAGCCGTTGCTCGAAGACGTCGACCGGCCCGAGGTGCGACGGTTCGAGACCACGATCCCGATGACGATGAACCGGCTCGTGGAGTCGTCCATCGCGTATCTGAAGAAGGAGCCGGACAAGCACATCAACCACTGGCTCAGCCGCGCCGAGACGTACTTCCCGATGATCGAGCAGATCTTTGCCGAGGAGGGCGTGCCGGACGAGCTGAAGTACCTCGCGATGATCGAGAGCGGACTCAACCCGCGCGCGCGGAGCTGGGCGCGGGCCGTCGGGATGTGGCAGTTCATCGCCGCCACGGCGCGGGCCTACGGACTGCACATCGATGCATGGGTGGACGAGCGGATGGACCCGGAGAAAGCGACGCGCGCGGCGGCCCGGCATCTGCGCGAGCTCTACGAGATCTACGGCGACTGGCACATCGCGCTGGCCGGCTACAATTGCAGTCCCCGGTGCATCAAGCGGGCCATCCGCCGGGCGGAGGCGAAGACCGGGCGGAAGGCAACGTTCTGGGACATGTATCCCTATCTCCCGCGCGAGACGCGAAACTACGTGCCCATGTTCATTGCCGCCTCGCTGATGGCGTCGAACCCGGCGTCGTTTGGGCTGGAGCCGGCGCGTCCGGGGCCACGCTATGCCTACCACTACGTGCCCGTGCAGGGGGCGCTTCGGCTGAGCACCATCGCCGAGTTGACGGGGACCGACGTGAACACGATCCGCGCGCTCAATCCCGAGCTCCGGCGCGGGAGCCTGCCCCCCTCCACGCAGCCGTATTATCTGCGAATCCCGCTCGGCACGTACGAACGCTTCGCCGAAGGCTATGCCAACCTGCCCGAAGACGCCTACCTGACGGCGGGCGAGTACGTGGTCCGGCGCGGCGACACGCTCGGAAAGATCGCGCGGCAGTACGGCACGAGCGTCGGGCAACTCATGCGAGACAACGGACTACGGAGCACGCGGATCGGCATCGGGCAACGCCTCGTGGTGCCGGTGCCGAAGTACGACAGCGCCGTGCCCGTGCCCGCGCTCACGGCAGCGGACAAGATGACGGTCGATTACGGCACGCGCACCCTGCGCCCGCTCGCCGTCTCGGAGAGCGTCGCGCAGGAATTGCGGCAACGGCAGAGCTCGCCGCCGGTGGTCAAGGCGAGCGCACCCGCGCCCGAGCGCACGGAGCCGGCAAAGGGCGAGACGCGCGTCGTCTACCGCGTGCGTCAGGGCGACACGCTCAGCGAAATCGCCGCGAAGTACGGCGTCGGCGTCAGCAGCCTCAAGCGGTGGAACAAGCTGCGCGGCAGCCGGATCAGGACCGGACAGCGGCTCACCATCTACACCTCCGGCGGCGGCTCGGCCACGGCGGAGGCGACCCCGAAGAAGAGCGCGCCGAAGAAGATCACGTACAAGGTGCGCCGGGGCGACACGCTCAGTGAGATCGCCGTGCGACATGGCGTCTCGATCAAAAAACTGCGGCAATGGAACAACCTCCGGGGCTCGCGCATCCGCGTCGGCCAACGCCTGACGATCTATCCGGGCAATGTGGGTGAAACGACCCATCTCGTGCGCCGGGGCGACACCCTCGTCGAGATCGCCAAGCGATACGGCGTCTCGGTCACGGATCTGAAGAAGTGGAACGGGCTGCGTTCGAGCATGATACGCCCCGGCCAGGAGTTGACGATCCGCATCTAAGGGCGGCCGCTCGCGCACCGGGTTCCGGCTCGGGAGGCATCTCAAACGGCATGCATCCTTCCGCAGGGATGGGCGTATAGGTGGGGCTGTGTCGTTTTTCAACGTTCCGGCTCCTCGCGGCCGGGCCTCCTCCCGTTCCGGTTTCCCACCCTCCATGCATCGAATCGTCTCCCGCTTGCGCATTGCCCTTGCCTTCATGCTCCTCGCGCCCGTGTGGGCCGGCAACGCGACCGCCTCTCCGCAAAATCCCCTCCTGCTGCCGCGCCTTCACGGGGAAATCCACCTCGACGGCTTCAGCGACGAACCGGCGTGGCAGGCCATCGAGCCGCTGCCCCTGACGATGTTTCAGCCGGTCTTCGGAGGCGAGATGACCGAGCGCACCGAAGTCCGCATCGCCTACGACGATCAGTACCTCTACGTCTCCGGACGCCTCTACGACAGCGACCCGGAAGGCATCCGGGGCAACACCCTCTACCGAGACCGATACTCCGGCGACGACGTGTTTGCCGTCATCCTCGACACGTTCAACGACAACGAGAACGCCCTGTGGTTCTTCACCACACCCAACGGTGTCCGCTTCGACATCGCCGTCTCGAACGACGCCGAGTTCAGCGGCGGCAGCCCCTTCGGCGGCGTCATGAATGCGAGCTGGAATACGTTCTGGGACGTGGCGACCGCCCGCACCGACGAGGGCTGGTTCGCCGAGATGCGCATCCCGTATTCGAGCCTCGGGTTCCAGGATCAGGACGGCGACGTCACGATGGGGCTGATCGTGTATCGCTTCATCGCGCGGAAGAACGAACGCCACATCTTCCCGGCAATCCCGCCGAACTGGGGCCTGGCCTTCGCCAAGCCGTCTCAGGCGCAGGACGTCGTGCTCAAAGGCGTCCACAGCCAGAAGCCGCTCTACATCACCCCGTACGTCCTCGGCGGTCTCGGGCAGGCCTCCGAACTCGACGCGACGGGCGCCCGGTATCGCCTCAACAACGACGTCACGCGCAACGTCGGGCTCGACGTCAAATACAGCCTCACGAGCAACCTCACGCTCGACGCCACGATCAACACCGACTTCGCACAGGTGGAGGCGGACGATCAACAGGTCAACCTCACGCGCTTCTCCCTCTTCTTCCCCGAAAAACGTCAGTTCTTTCAGGAACGCGCCGGCATCTTCGACTTCTCCACGGGCCGCGTCGATCGGCTCTTCCACAGCCGCCGCATCGGGCTCGACCGGGGCGAAGAAGTCCGCATCCTCGGCGGCACACGGCTCGTCGGGCGCGTGGGCGGATGGGACGTCGGCTTCATCGATATGCAAACCGAGCGCACCACGCTCGAGACGAGCGACGGCTTCGACAAAATTCCCTCCGAAAACTTCGGCGTCCTTCGGCTGCGGCGGCAGGTGTTCAATGAGAACTCGTACGCCGGCGGCATGGCGACGAGCCGCATCGGCGACGACGGATCGTACAACGTCGCCTACGGCCTCGACGGCATCTTTCGCATGTTCGGGCAGGATTACCTCACGCTGCAATGGGCGCAGTCCATCGAGGACGACGTGGTGCGGGCGCAGGCGTTCGACTTCTTCGACACGGGGCTCTTTCGCGCCCGGTGGCAGCGGAGGGGGCAGCAGGGACTCACGTATACGGCCGCGCTGACCCGCTCGGGGGCGGATTATAACCCCGGCATCGGCTTCGTCACGCGCCGCGCCTTTACACAGCCGTTCGGCGCGTTGTCCTACGGGTGGTTTCCCGAAGGCGACACGCCGGTCCGTCGCGTCACGCCGAGCGCCTTCGCGTCCGTGTATTTCCGAAACGAGGACGGCTCGCTCGAATCGCTCTTTGCCTCGCATCAGTGGAGCGTCGAGATGAAGTCGGGCGATCAGTTCAGTCTCGGCGGGCAGCTTCAGGTGGAAGATCTGGAGCAAACGCTCTTTTTCCCCGAAGACACCGAGGTGCCCGCCGGGCGCTATACGTTCACACGCGTTCAGGGCTCGTACCGGATGAACAGCGGACGCCTGCTCCGGGCAAACGCCAGCGCGAGCGCCGGGTCGTTCTACGACGGCTGGCGCGTCGAGGCCTCTTTCGGCCCGACGTGGAACGCTTCCCGGCATCTCGAACTCGGCGGTGACTACCAGTTCAACCGCGTCCGCTTCCCCGACCGGGACGCCGGCTTCGACGTGCACCTCGTGCGTCTCCGCGTTCAGGCGGCGCTGAACACGAAGGTCTCCGCCAACGCCTTCCTTCAGTACAACAGCTCCGCCGACCTCGTCTCGGCCAACGTGCGCTTTCGGTACAACTTCCGGGAGGGCAACGACCTGTGGATCGTGTACAACGAAAACCTGAACACCGAACTCGGACGCATGGGGTCGCAGCCGCGCCTGCCGCTGACCGACAACCGCACGATCCTGCTCAAGTACACCTACACGTTCGGGGGATGAGGCCCGCCGATCCGGCTTTGTGAAACGAAGAAGCCTGCCCTCCTCATCGGAAGGCAGGCTTTTTTGTGTGCCGATTCGAGATCACGCGTCAGGCTTCGACGGCCTCTTCGTGCGTGATCCGCGTGCCGAGCACTTCGAGGAACTGGGCGAGCCACTTCGGGTGGGCGGGCCAGGCGGGAGCCGTCACGAGGTTGCCGTCGGTGACGGCCTCGTCCACGGCGACGTCGGCATAGCGGCCGCCGGCGCGAGTGACGTCGGGGGCGCAGGCGGGATAGGCCGTGCACGTCTTGCCCTCGAGCACGCCGGCGGCGGCAAGCACGAGCGCACCGTGACAGATGGCCGCGATGGGCTTGTCCGCCACGTCGAAGTGCCGCACGATTTCGAGGACGCGGTCGTTGAGGCGGATGTACTCCGGCGCGCGTCCGCCGGGGATGACGAGGGCGTCGTAGTCGCGCGCGTCAATCTCATCGAAGGCGGCGTTCAGCGTGAAGTTGTGGCCGCGCTTTTCGGTGTACGTCTGGTCGCCTTCGAAGTCGTGCACGGCGGTCTTCACCGTCTCGCCCGCCTTCTTGTCGGGACAGACGGCGTGCACGGTGTGCCCCACCATCTGAAGCGCCTGAAACGGAACCATCACTTCGTAATCCTCGACGAAGTCGCCCACGAGCATGAGAATCTTTTTGGCCATGGCAATACCTCCATTGAGCTGTTTGAAACCCTGGAAATCGTCTGTTATTCGATAGTCTCGAATCGTCCCGGAGTTCCGGTTTCGAGGCGAAGAACGTCGGCGAAGACGAAGCCGTCGCGGGAGACCCTTTCGCCGGTCTCGACGGGGATCGGGTGGGTGAACATCGGGCCGTCGAAGGCGAAGGTGTGGAACGCGCCCCGCTCGCCGCACGGGTCCACTTCGGGCGGGAGATCGGCGAGGAGGTCGTGGTCGAAGGGGCGGCCCGCAAAGGAGGCGTCGAGGCGGCGGGGATCGACGCAGGTGAGGAGCGCGCGAAGGCCGCCGGCGAGCATGGCGCGGGCCAGCCGGGGCGTGGACCGGCCCCAGAGCGGGAAGAGCGGCGCGACGCCCGTGTCTTCGAAGAGCTTTTCCCGGTATGCCCGCACGTCTTCGAGGAAGAGGTCGCCGAAGGCCATGTGGGTGACGCCGTCGCGCTTCGCCGTCTCGGTGAAGGCGCGCACGGCTCGTTCGTACGCGTCGTTCGGGCACGGATACGGGATCTCGACGATGTGGAGCGGAAGCCCGGCGGCCTCGGCCTGCGCGTGCACGAGCTCGCGCCGGACGGCGTGCATCGCCACGCGGTCGAAGGGACGGGTCACCGTGGTGACGAGGCCGGCGACCGTCACGCCGGGCGTCCGGCGGAGCACGTGAAGCGCCCACGCGCCGTCTTTGCCGCTGCTCCACCACAGGAGCGTTTTCTTGTGCGTGATCATGATTCGAGCGTGATCGTGAGACGTCCGGGGACGCCGGCGGGGAGGGAGCGAATGCGAACGTCGGTGAGGCGGGCGAGGCGGGCGTCCGCGTGCGGAAAGGCCCCGGGCGGATGGGTGGTGGTGAGGGCGAGGGCGCTCATGCCGGCGGCCTTCGCCGCGTCGATGCCGGCGGGGGCGTCTTCGAGGACGAGGCAGCGCTCCGGCGCGAGGCCGAGCCGCGCGGCGGCCGTGAGGTACGGCTCCGGGTCGGGCTTGCCGCGCCGCACGTCGTCCGCCGTGACGAGCACCTTCGGCCACGGCAATCCGGTGTGCCGCAGGCGCGTGGTCGCCGTGATCCGGTTGCCGGAGGTGACGACGGCCCACGCATCGGGAGGCAAGGCATGGAGCATCTCCGCCGCCCCCTCGAACGCGCGGACGCCCTCGGTGTCCGTGCCCTCTTCGAAGGCGAGCCGCGTCGCCTCGGCGGCGGCGTCGAGGTGCGGCGCGAAGTCGCGGATGAGGTCGACCATTCGTCGCCCGTGGAGCCGCCTCACGAGCATCTCCGCATCGAGGCCGTGCCGGGCGGCCCATCGCCGCCAGTGCCGCTCGATGCACGCCGAGGAATCGACGAGCACGCCGTCGAGGTCGAAGAGGAGGGCGTCACAGGTCCATCGGGGCATGAGGCTCGGCAGGTTTCGTGGCAGGCAGCGGTTCAAAGGAACGCCGACGCTTCATCAGGCGCAAGCCTTGCCCCACGGTTCACACGCTTCGCTCGACCGCCATCTGAAAAGCCCGGATGGGGCCGGCAAGGTCGTGCTCGCGGTTGTATGCGTCGATGGCGTCGATCAGTTCGGCGGCCTTGTCGTCATCGACGAAGGCGAAGGTCAACTTCGAATAGATCGGCGTGTGCGCCCGCCCGAACCAGTTCAACGGCGTCCGCACGTTTTCGTCGAGGCGATAGCCCTGCACTTCCGTCTCACTGAAGACGGGGATGCGATGTTCGGCGTAGAGCCGTTCGAGCACTTCGGCATACTGTTCCACACTCATAATGACGACTAATTTCATCGGAGCTCCTCCTTTCCGGTTCACATCGGGCAATTGATGGGGCGATTCAGGGAAACGGTGTCGGTACGGCGAACAACAGAGGGCGCGCGGCGAGGCAACCCGTGCGGACGCGGGTTATGGGTGGCCGGAAGGCGCCGCTTCCGTGGATGCTTCTTCGCCGCTTGCCACGGCTTTCCCGGACGATGGCGCTTCGGGCGCGCCCGGCGTCGGGGTCGGAGGTTCCTTCGCGGCGACCGCCACGTGCCCGTCGCCGGCGGGTGCGTCGAGCGCCGGGGCTTCGGGATAATGGCGAGACTGCACCATGAAGTAGATCAGCGGCACGATCAGCAGCGTCAGCGCGGTCGAGGCGAGGGAGCCGCCCATGAGCGAGATCGCCAGCCCCTGAAAGATGGGGTCGAAGAGGATGACCACCGCGCCGATGACCACCGTGCCCGCCGTCAGCAGGATCGGCATGGTCCGCACGGCGCCGGCTTCGATGACGGCCTGCTTGAGCGGCGCGCCCTCGTCGAGCCGCAGGTTGATGAAGTCGATGAGCAACACCGAGTTTCGCACCATCACCCCGGCGAGCGCGATCATGCCGATCATCGACGTGGCGGTGAAGAACGCGCCGAGCAGCCAGTGCCCGACGAGGATGCCCACGAGCGACAGCGGAATCGCCACCATGAGCACGAAGGGCGCCGTCAGATCCTGAAACCATCCGACGATGAGCATATAGATGATGACCAGCACCACGGCGAAGGCGATGCCGAGGTCGCGGAAGACCTCGTACGTGATGTGCCACTCGCCGTCCCATTTGAGCGCGAAGTTCTCCTCGTCGGCGGGCTGCCGGGTATACAGTTCGCCGAGCCGGTATCCGGCGGGCAGCTCGATGGAGCGGAGCTTTTTCTGGAGGTCCATGATGGCATAGACGGGGCTCTCGAGTTGGCCCGCCACGTCTCCGGTCACATAGATCACCCGCTGCTGGTTTTTGCGATAGATGGCCTTGTCCCGGGTCTGCTCCCGGATCGTGACGAGGTCGGCCACCGGGATCAGCGTTCCGCTCATGGCCTGCACGTGCAGGCGTTTGAGGTCCTCCAGCCCGGTGCGGTCCCGCCGGGCCAGGCGCAGTGTGATCGGCACGGTGGCCACGTCCCGCTCCTGATAGAGCGTCGAGGCGTCCATGCCGCCGAGCGCCAGCGCCATGGCGTCCACGATGCGTTGCGGCGGGACCCCGGCCAGGAGCGCCTTCTCCTTGTCGATCTCAAGCTTGTATTCGACCTGATCCGCCTCGACCATCCAGTCCACGTCCACCACGCCGTCCGTGCTTTCGAAAAGGTCTCGGACCTGCCGGGCCACGTCGCGCTGCGCCTCGTAGTCGGGACCGTAGATCTCGGCGACGAGCGTCGAGACGACGGGCGGGCCGGGCGGCACCTCGGCGATCTTCACGTTCGCGCCGTACCGCGCGCCGATGGCCTGAAGGGTCGGCCGCACCCGCCTGGCGATGTCGTGGCTTTGCAGGTCGCGCTCGTCTTTGCCGAGGAGGTTCACCTGAATGTCGGCCACGTTCGCGCCCCGGCGCAGATCGTAGTGCCGCACGAGGCCGTTGAAGTTGATCGGCGCGGCGGTCCCGGCGTATGTCTGGAACGTCACCACCTCCGGCTGTTCGGCGAGGTAGGCGGCAAGCTCGCGCGTGACGGCGGCCGTGCGTTCGAGCGTCGTGCCCTCGGGCATGTCCACGATCACCTGAAACTCGTTCTTGTTGTCGAACGGCAACATCTTGACGGCCACCATCTTGAAGTAGAACAGGAGCGTCGAAGCCGCCAGAAGCACCGTCACGCCGCCGATGAAGAGCCACCGCTTGCCGGCGCTTTCGAGCATCGGGCCGATGGTGGCGGCGTAGATTTTATAGATCGGCGTCTCCTCCAGGCGATACGTCTTTTCCTGGTTGTGCGGCTTGCTTTCCTCACTTTTGAAGAAGCGGTAGGCCAGCCACGGCGTGATGATCAGCGCCACGAGCAGGGAAAAGAGCATCGCCATCGAGGCGCCGATGGGCATGGGACTCATGTACGGCCCCATCAGCCCGGAGACGAACGCCATCGGCAGCACGGAGGCGATGACCGTGAAGGTGGCGAGGATCGTCGGGTTGCCCACCTCATTGATCGAGTAGAGGGCCGCCTGAAGGAAGGGCAACCGGCGCATCTTGAAGTGCCGGTGCATGTTCTCGGCGATGATGATCGAGTCGTCGACCACGATCCCGGTGACGAACACGAGCGCGAAGAGGGTGATGCGGTTCAGCGTGTAGCCGAACATGTAATAGACGAAGAGGGTCAGTGCGAAGGTGATGGGGACCGAGAGGAAGACCACCAGCCCGCCGCGCCAGCCCATGGCCAGCCCGACGACGAGCGTGACGGCGAGGACCGCCCCGAGCAGGTGCATGAGCAACTCGCCCACCTTTTCCGAGGCCGTCTCGCCGTAGTTGCGGGTGACGGCCACGTGCACGTCCGACGGGAGGAGCGAGGCTTCGAGCGTCTCTACCTTGTCGAGGATCTGCTCGGCGAGGCGCATGGCGTCGGCGCCGGGGCGCTTGGCGAGGGCAAGCGTGACCGCCGGCGCGACGCCTTCGGGCCGGGCCGCAGACGCGTACGCCGCGCCCGCGCCGAAGCCCACGTACTGCACCGGCTCCTCCGGCCCGTCGATCACCTCGGAGACGTCCCGGAGATAGACCGGGCGGCCGTCGTGGACGCCCACCACGAGGTTCGCCACGTCGTCCGACGAGGTGAGGAAGTTGCCCGTCTCAACGAGGTATTCGGTGTCGTTGGCCGAGAAGCTTCCGGCGGCGCGTCGGGCGTTGGCGCTCCGAATCATTCCGGAGACGGCGATCGGGTCGAGGCCGAAGCCGGCGAGCCGGTCCGGGTCGAGCGCGACGCGTATTTGCCGGGCGCGCCCGCCGATCAGATGCACGGCGGCCACATCCTTGATCTTTTTGACCTCCGCCGAGAGCTCTTCGGCGATCCGTCGAAGCTGGAAGTCGTCGTACCCCTGGCTCCAGAGCGTCAGCGCCAGCATCGGCACGTCGTCGATGGAGCGCGTCTTGATCAGCGGCAGGGTCACGCCCGGCGGCATCTGATCCATGTGCTTGACGATCTCGTTGTAGAGCTTGACCAGGCTGCGCTCGACGTCTTCGCCCACGTAATACCGCACGATGAGCATCCCCTGCCCCGGCATCGAGGTGGAGTAGACGTACTCGACGCCTTCGATGTTGGAGGCGATGCGCTCGAGCGGCTCGACGACCCGGCGCTCGACCTCCTGCGGACTCGCGCCCGGATACCCGACGAAGATGTCGGCGATGGGCACGTCGATCTGCGGCTCTTCCTCACGCGGCGTCAGCCAGGCACTGTAGAGGCCGATGCCGAGGAAGGCCGCCATCAACAGGGGCGTCAGCTTCGAGTTGATGAAAAGCCTGGCTATCTGTCCCGCAAAACCTGATTTCGTCGCCATGATACCGGGTAAATGTTTCGATAGATGAAGGGGCAGCGTCTTTCGGGGGCGCCCGCCCGCCGCCGTCTCTTTTTGTCAGTTCAGGATCCGGACCTTTTGCCCGTCGATGAGCCGTCCTTCCGAAACGGCCACGTATCGCTCGCCCTCACGCAATCCGGAGAGCACTTCCACTCGGTCGCCGAAGCGTTTGCCGGTGCGCACCCACCGCAGGAGCGCCCGGTTTTCGGGATCTACGGTGAAGAGGCCGGTGAGCTGTCCCCGGTGGAGAAGCGCTGTTTCGGGCACGGCGATCACGGCGCGCGCGCCCCGGCGCACCACCACACGGGCGTACATGCCCGACTTGAAAGCAGCAGTGTCTCCCAGCATCCGCACGTGCACCTCGAACCGGCGGCTGGCGGAACGGGCCGAGGGGTTGATCCGGGAGATGACGCCGCGCGCCGTCCGGTCGCCGGGCGCGCCCACCTCCACGTCCACCGTGTCGCCCACGGCGAGGCGGTCGATGTCGCCTTCGGGGACCTGCGCGACGACCTTCAGGCGCTGCGTGTCCTCGACCACGAGCAGCGGCGCGCCGGGCGCGGCAAGGTCGCCCTCCTCGGCCCGTTTCTGCACCACGTACCCCTCGAAGGGCGCCGTGACGACGGTGTAGCCGAGCGCTTCCTCGACCTCATCGAGCTTGCCGCGCAGCGCCGCCACACGCGCCTGCGCCACCTCGTAGCCGGTGGCGGCGTCCTCGAACTCTTTCTTCGTGGCACTTTCCGCCTCAAAGAGGGCCTTCATGCGGAGGTAGTTCGTCTCGGCGTTGGCGAGGGCGGCCTCGGCCTCTCGCAGGTTGGCGAGCACCTGCTCCTTCTGCGCTTTCACGTCTTCGCTCCGGAGCCGCACGAGCGTCTGCCCGCGCCGGACGCGGTCGCCCTCCTCCACGCGGAGGTAGGCGATGCGGCCCATCATCCGGGTGCTCAGTTGCACCCGGCTTTCTCCCTGAAGCGTGCCGGGGTAGCGGTGAGCCGGGGCCGTCTGCATCGGCTCCACTTTTTGAAGGCGGACCGGCGTCGGAGCGGACGCCTCGGACGCAGGCGCTTCGTCGCCGCCACAGGCGGTCAGGCCCAGGGCAACGATCAGGCTGAGGGAGGAAAGGATGAAGGTGGTCTTTCTCATGGCTGTGTCGTCAAGGATGGAAGGTTGCGCACTCATTCGGCCAACAGAGGGCGTTCGAGCAAAAGTTCGAGTTGAAAAACGTTCACGTAATAGCGATAAAGGGTCTCCAGATGCGCCAGCTCCTGGTTGGCGAGCAGGACCTCGGCGTTGAGCACGTCGGTGGTCTTTTCGAGCCCCTGCGCATAGCGGTCCGTGCGGATGCGCAGGTTTTCGCGGGCCTGCGCCACGGCGGCCTGCGCCAGTTCGAGTTGCCGTCGCGTTTGCTCGATGCCGCGCCGGGCCGCGTCGATCTCGACCTGGTTCCTCAGGGCCTGATCCTGAAGCGCGATCCGGCTTTTCTGAAGCTCGGCCTTCGCACGCTCGACCCCGGCGATCTGCCGGAACCCGTCGAAGAGGTTCCATTGGAGCGTCGCGCCGAAGGTCCAGCTCCGGCCTTCCGCACCGAAGAGGGCGCCGCCGTTCAGGTCATAGCTCCCGAAGAGGTTCAGGCGCGGCAGGAAGCGCAGCCGTCCGGCCCGGAGGGCCTGCCGGGCCGCCTCGTTTCGGAAACGCAGCGCCTGCATGTCGGAGCGGTTCCGGTTGACCGCCTGCACGTCGACGTCGCCGAGCGACACGGTGCGCGGCTCCAGCTCGTCGGTCGGGGCAAGCGTCACCGCTTCCTCGATGCCGAGCAGGTAGCGCAGCTCGTCCGAAGCGTTTTGCACGGCAATGACGGCGCCGCTGTGCTTGCTTTCCAGGTCGAGGACGCGGACGCCGGCTTCCAGCTTGTCGGCCCGGGTGATGAGCCCCTGCTCGAAGAAGCGGTCGGCCTGCGCCCGGTTGGCCCGCGCAGCCTCCAGCGCCGCCTCGATGACGGCGAGGCTGCGCCGGGCCAGCACGAGCGCGTAGTACTTCCGCTTGACCTGAAACGCGACGTATTGCCGGGTGCGCTCCACTCCGTAGACGGCGGCCCGGGCCTGCTCCCGCGCGGCGCGGTGTTGAAAGAGGCCGTCCGGGTTCAACACCGGCTGCCGGAACTCGAAGCGCGTCGTCATCAGATCGGTCCGGCCCGGATCGTTGAGCAGCGCCGGGTTGAAGTCGGCCTGCGTGACGATCTCGCGCCTGAGCTTGAAACCGAACACACTGAGCGGGTCGTTCGTCGTCGTGGCGGACTCCGAGATCGAGAGTTGGGGCAGGAAGGCGGCCCGGGCCTGATGCGCGCCGGCCTGCGCCGCGCGCGCGTCGGTCTGCGCCCGGAGCACCTCGAAGTTCCGGCGCTGCGCCCGTTCGAGCGCTTCCCCGAGCGAGAGCGGGCGTTCCTGCCCGCGCGCCGGCGCGAAGCTCATCAGCGCGATCCCCAGCCCGAGCGCCAGCGCCGGCCGCATCAGGCGTGAAAGCATATGGTTGACCATGATTTTTCCGTTTGTGTGCGAACGAAAGACACGAGGTGCGGCGCAGCCCGGCGTCTGCCCGGCGGCCTCAGCTCGACGCTCCGTCGAGCGGCGCGAAAGCGAGCAGGCACAGCCCCGGCAGTTCCGGCGCGTCGAGGCGGTAGAAAACCCGCGTGCCTTCCCGCCGGCGACGCACCAGCCCCGCTTCGGTCAGCGCGTGCAGATGCTTGCTCAGGTTGGGCTGCCGCAACCCGGTCGCCTCGACCAGCTCCTGAACGCTTCGCTCTCCATGCGCGTAAAGCTCATTCAAGATCATCAGACGGTGCGCCTCCCCCAGCACCCGAAAGCGGTGGGCCAGCGCCTCGAAAGACCTTTGCGGAACGAGTTCCCTGTCCATCACGTCACGCCGGGGCTTCCTGGAAGGTTTGTGGAGAGGCGGCTTATACCACAATATTCCTATTTGGTTGTATATAAAATAAAATTCCCCCTCGATTTTTCGAAAGCCGGAAGCGACGAAAAGGGGATTGCCTTACCAAATAAGCCGTTTTTGCCCTCAAACGGCTGGTTTCTTAAGAGCTTGAAGACCGCGTGAATTAATATACTACATGCTTATAATATAATGAAGTGACGAACAAGAGAAGCCGAGAACCTCGTTGGAGCGCGCGGGAAGGCCGGCGCGTGGATACCCTTTTCCCTGCCGATCCCGTACCTTGAGCGGTCCGTCTTTCTCGAACCTGCCCGATCCCCCATGCGTCCGCCCGCCCTGACCCGGCTCTTGTGCACACTGATCCTGTGCGCCGGTTGCGCCTCCTCCCCTTCCCCGAATGATGCCATGAACGATGTCGCCGTCGATTATGTGAAGCTGGTGCTGGCCGTAGGGCAGCACGACGACGCATACGTGGACGCCTATTACGGACCCGAGGCGTGGCGTGAGGAAGCCGAGACCCACCCCCGTTCACTCGACGACATCCGCGCGGCGGCAACGGCGCTCCTCGACCGCCTCGACGGGGTGGACGTGTCGGGAGAAACGGAGATCGTCCGGCTCCGACTCCGGTACCTCACCCGGCAGCTTCAGTCGATGACGGCGCGTGTGGATATGCTTGGCGGCAAGCGCTTCACGTTCGACGAAGAGGCCCGGGCGCTCTATGACGCCGAGCCGCCCGTCTATCCCGAAAGCCACTTCCGGGCGATCCTCGACGAACTCGAAGCCCTGCTCCCCGGCGACGGGCCGCTCGTCGAACGATACGCGCGCTTCAAGGCCGACTTCATCATTCCCGGGGACCGGCTCGACGCCGTGTTCACCGCCGCCATCGACGAGGCGCGCCGCCGCACGAAAGCGCACGTCGCGTTGCCCCCGGACGAGAGCTTCGTGCTCGAATACGTGACGGACAAGCCGTGGAGCGGATACAACTGGTATCAGGGCGGCGCACACAGCCTCATCCAGATCAACACGGACCTGCCCGTCTACATCGACCGCGCCATCGACCTGGCCTCGCACGAGGGCTACCCCGGTCACCACGTCTACAATGCGCTCCTCGAAAAGCACCTCGTCGAGGAGCGCGGATGGGTGGAGTTTTCGGTGTATCCGCTTTTCAGCCCGCAATCGCTCATCGCCGAGGGGAGCGCCAACTACGGCATCGAGGTGGCCTTTCCGAAGGCGGAGCGGCTTGCCTTCGAGCGCGAGGTGCTCTTTCCCCTGGCCGGCCTCGACCCGGAGCGGGCCGCCGCGTACCACGCCGTCGAGGAGCGCGTCGGGAAGCTGAGCTATGCCGGCAACGAAGCCGCCCGCCGCTATCTCGACGGGGAGATCGACGCCGAGGCGGCCGCGGGCTTTCTGGCGACGTACGCGCTCATGCCCCTCGAGCGGGCCCGGCAGCGCGTACGTTTCATCGACACATACCGGAGCTACGTGATCAATTACAACCTGGGCCGAGACATGGTGCGCGCCTACGTGGAGGCGCACGGAGGCGCCGACGATCCGGAGCGCCGGTGGGAGGTTTTCAAGGCGTTGCTCTCCTCGCCGCGCCTGCCCTCCGGCCTCGTGACGGAGGGAAAGCCCGCGTGATGCGCGATCCCGGCCTGTCGCGATCACTGCCGACGCCGCCCGCTCTCCTGTGCACAGACGTTGAACGCTCCATGCACGCCCCGGCGACCCGACACGGCGCAGCGCTCCCGGTTCGTGGCCCCGTGCTTCGGTCTGTATGATGCGCCGGCAGACCAGCCTTCCCCCGCGGGGGGCGTCAGTGCGTCACGGTGCGGTCGAGGGTCTTGGCCTGCTCGATCCAACGCTCTACCTGCGAGAGCGACGGAGTCTGGCGCACGAGCTTCTTCTCGGCGTTGACCGCTTCCATCTTCGCGTGGAGGTTGGCGGCATTGCGACGGGCCAGTTCAGCGACCGTATCGACGCCGGCGGCTTCCATCAACTCGGCATACTCTCCGCCGACGCCTTTGAGGCGCATCAGATCCGCGTGATTGACGAAACGCAGGATCCGCTTGCCGTCGATGCCGGTCGCCTCGGCCAGTTCCTTGCGCCCTTTGGCCGTGCGGCCCTTCTCGAGCAGCTTTTCCACGGACCCGACCCCGGCGCTTTTGAATTTCTCTGCCAGCGCTTCGCCGATGCCTTCGATGGTCGTCAGTTTGGACATGATCGTATTCCTGTTTGAATGAAAAGGGATGTGTAAGCTTCCATGCAAAACGCCACGGTCCTATTTCCACCTTTCACCTTCGAGGTCTCGACAGACCGGAGGCGGGCGGCAGGGCCGTGACCGTCCCCCGGTCTCTCTTCAGGGATCGTGCCATGACGCGCAGGGGGGCAATAAGCGGCTCCGGCAACGCGAAAGTGTCGGGGAGATGTCGTATAATCACACAGAGCCTGGCGGTGTGTGCTGTATGATTATTCTACGGGCCTAGGCCAGCCCTGCGAATCTGACCATTTTTACGCCGGGTATCGAGGCGCTACGAGTGTTGGCATCATCTTCGTGAACAGTCATTTGGTATAGCCGCAGTAGCCTCTGCGCCAGATCATTCAAGTTTATAGATATGAGGACCACAAATGGGAATTTTTAGCTTTCTGAAAAACATCGGTAAAAAGGTTGGCCTCGGCCGGGAAGCCGAGGAGATCAAGCAGGACATCGTCGAATCGTTGGGCGACAGCGTAGAAGGCCTGGTCGTGAAATTCGACGACGGTACGGTGACGCTGACCGGCACGGTTGACTCCCCGGCCGCGCGCGAGAAAGCGGTGCTGCTGGCGGGCAACGTCGAAGGGGTGGAGAAGGTGGAGGAGCACCTGACGGTGCGCGTCGTCGTGGAGGTGGTCGAAGAGCCGGTCTTTTACACGATTCAGCGTGGAGACTCGCTCTCAAAGATCGCCAAAAAGCAATATGGCGACGCCATGAGGTGGCCGGCCCTCTTCGAAGCCAACCGCGAAGTGATCAAGGATCCCAACCTGATTTACCCCGGACAACAGATTCGTATTCCCCGTCTGGAAGAACTGAACGCGTGAGCGTTCCCGGAACGCCTCCCTCCCAGAGGCTTGTGGAAAAACAGCGCGCCGCCCTACGCCGACGCGCTGTTTTTTTTGCGCCGAGACGCTCGTCGTCATGCGCCACCGGCGAGCGAGAGGAGGGTGTGGAGCAATACGTTCGCGCCTGCTTCGAGGTCTTCCGGACGTGTGTATTCGGCGGGACTGTGGCTGACGCCGCCCACGCTCGGAACAAAGATCATCGCGGTGGGGCAGCGGGCGGCGACGATGCCCGCGTCGTGCCCGCCCCCGCTGACGAGGGCCTTCGCCGGGTAGCCGAGCCGCTCCGCCGCCCGCGCGATGGCGGCGCGGACCGTCGCGTCGAAGGCGACGGGCGGCACGCGCACGAGCGTCCGGGCTTCGACCGCGACGCCCTCCTCGGCGGCGACGGTTTCGGCAAAGGCTCGGAGCCGGGCCTCGGCCTCGCCGAGCGCCCCGGCGTCGGGGTTGCGCAGGTCCACCGTGACGGCCGCCTCGCCGGGGATGACGTTGGCCAGGTTGGGCACGAAGGTGAGCCGTCCGGCGGTGGCGCGCTGAAGCCCGCCGAGGGCGCGGGCCACCTCGCGCACGTGCCGGGCGAGGCAGACGGCGGCGTATCCGGCATCGCGGCGCAGGTCCATCGGGGCGCCGCCGGCGTGGTTCGTCTCGCCCTGAAAGCGGAACCGCAGCCACGTGATGCCCGGCACGCCCGTCACGAGGCCGACGGGCACGCGCGCGGCTTCGAGCACCGGCCCCTGCTCGATGTGGACCTCCACGAAGGCGTGGAGCGGGAGCTCGCGGAGGTCGTCCGTTCCGGCATAGCCGGTGGCGTCGAGGCTCGCGCCGACCGTCCTCCCTTCGGCGTCGGTGCGGGCGCGGGCCTCGGCGAGCGGGAGCGCGCCGCAGAAGACTTTGCTGCCCATGAGCGCCGGTGAAAAGCGCGCGCCCTCCTCGTTGGCGAAGGCGACGAGCGCGAGAGGCCGCCGGGTGGTCACGCCCGCATCGGCGAGCGTCGCCAGCGCCTCCAGCCCGGCCACGACGCCGAAGGCCCCGTCGTACCGCCCGCCCGTGGCCACGGTGTCGAGGTGCGAGCCGGTCATCACCACCGGCCCGTCCTCCCGCCCCGCGCGGAGCCCGACCATGTTGCCGAGGCCGTCGATGCGCACCTCGAGACCGAGCGCCCGCATCCGCGCTTCGACGAAATCGCGTCCGGCCTTGTCCTCGCGCGTGAAGGCGAGCCGTCGCACGCCGCCGTCGCCGGTTCCGCCGATCTGGGCCAGGGCATCAAGCGCGGCGTGCATCCGCCCGGCATCGATGCGCAAAAGCGGTTCGTTCATGAGCAAAGACGATCGACAGAACGCACCCGGCTCGGGCACGTTGGAGAGAGAAAGGGTTTTCGTGAATCAAATGACCGCATGACGATGAAAGATCCAAACGAAGCCGATCCGACCCCTTCCGGGGCAGCCGACTCGCCCGTCGATCCGATCGAGGAAGCCGTCGAGGAGTCTTTCCCCGCCAGCGATCCCCCCGCGTGGACTGCCGGCGCAAACGATCCCCTGCCCGCCGATCCGCCCGTCGACCCCGTGGAAGAGGCGGGCGAGGAGTCTTTCCCCGCCAGCGATCCCCCCGCATGGACGGGCGCCTCAGCGACGCCGGACGACGCCGCCGAGGAATGACGGTTCCGGGGTCTGCCCTCGCGGTTTGAAGAACGCCGGACGACGTTTCGGGCAGGCGTCGCTTTTGGGTTTCCGATTTTCGATTTTGGAGCCTATTCTTGCGACGGGCGTGTGAGCCCCCGACGCATCGTGAGTTTTTTCATCCGGAATCGATCGTGCACCTCCGAAACTGCCTTCGTACGGGTCTGGCGGCCGTCGCGCTCGTCGTGAGCGCGGCGGGGACGTGCCTCGGGCAGGCGACCAACCTCGCGCGGTATGAGGAGATGGCCGTCGCGTGCCTCTCGGCGGTCCCGGACACCGCGCGGACGTTCCGCCTCGACGCCCCCGACGCCATGCCGTACCTTCGCGCCGCGCTCGTGTCGCGGTGGCAGTCCGAGGGCCGGGTGATCTATCGCCCGGATGCGCCGGCGGCGGAGGCGTTGCCGTGGCTCCGGTATGCGATCGAGGAGGCGCGGGTGACCTATGCGAAAGCTCCGGACCATCGGCTCGCCCGCACCGTGACGCTCGCGCTCCGGTATACGTTCACCGGCGCAGACGGGCGCATCCTCCGCGACGACCGTTGCCGGGACGTCCGCGCCGACACCATCCGAAGCGCCGACCGCGAACGCGTGGAGACGGCGGCTTTCCCCGAGACCCAGGCCCCGCCGCCCGAGGCCGGATGGGTCCGGCGATACCTCGAGCCCGCCGTCATCACCGCCGCCACCGCCGTGGGGATCTACCTCTTCTTCACGCTTCGGAGCGACCGCACAAACAACGGAGGATGAGCGATGGGGACGCCGGACGGAACGGGAGGGGGTCGCCGGGCGCACGGCCGTGCGCTTCGGGGGGTCGCCGCGCTGCTCGCGCTCGGCGCTTGGGACTAGCC
>NZ_JBWOPL010000097.1:0-2706 GCF_056451265.1 Rhodocaloribacter sp.
CCCGAGCCGATGTAGCTCAGCTGGTAGAGCAGCGCATTCGTAATGCGCGGGTCGGGGGTTCGAGTCCCTCCATCGGCACCATCACCCCGTAAGTCGTTGAACCGTCTGATAAAACACGCTTTTCCGACGCGACGGGTACACAAGGCCGGTACACATCGCAGCGAGAAGAGTGTGAAGCGCACCCGTTATCTCGTTCGCATCGGCAACTTCTGGTATGTCCGGATCAGGTGGCCGAAGGCGCTGGCCCATCTGCTGCCCGGCACCCAGTACAAACGTTCGCTCGGCACCACCAGCCGCGAAGACGCGCTGCGGCTGTTACCCGGCTATCTCCAGACTATCAGAACCACATCGACGCAGCGCGGGTGAGGACGCGGGAAAGCCTGAAGGCGGGTCAGGCTTCCCTCATGCTCTTTCCGTCCAACACCTGTCACAGCGAATGAGGGAAACATTGACCTGACGCGGCATGCGGGTATCATGAAAGTTGCATACGCCTGCTGCAGGCAGAAGCGACCCTGCGCGACGGGGAGAGGGCCTCCCATTACGGAAAGATGCACGCGGGCCAGGTGGCCGTCCGGAGAACACCGGGACGAGAAAGATCTTTGCAAACAGCCCCAAGAACATCCGTCTGAAAATTCGGGACCAATGACCGAAGCCTTTTTCGAGAACCCGATCCTGAATCCTCCTTACACGCTCCCCTACGCAACGCTGGGAATTGGACGAGGATGGCCGACCGACCGGCAGGATCCTTTCCGGTCGCCGAAGCGCGAATCACAGGACGTCGGTGTCGCGGCCGGGAAAACGCAAGAGCATCGAGGCGCAGGCGGAATGGGACTTATTCGGTACCGCTCCGCCCGCCGAGGCCGAGGCAAGGCGCAATCGCAAAGCGGCCCACCTGTGCCTCACGGGATTGGAAGTCGTACACAAGAAGCGCGGCATCCGGACCACTTGCGATTCCTCTGTCACGCCTTTCTTCAAGCCCGCGACCGGCCCTGTGGAATTGCTGTTAGGGTCCTCAACCACCTCGGCGACGAGGTGAGAAAGATCTACGAGGTGTGAAGGGAGGGGAAGAAATGGGTGCCAAGCGTCGGATTGAGGACTGGGAAGCGGCGCTCATCAAGCGCATGATTTTAAATGGATACACAGGAGATAAAATCCTCAGCTATTTTTCGAGGCCAGACAGAACCATCAATCCAGCACGAATCACCGAAATCAAAAGCAAAAAGTTGTTTGCAGAAGTCGGACCAGCAAGCGAGAAGGATCTCACTGATTTTTTGGCCAGATTTTCGAAACAAGAGGCATTGCGCCCTCCACTTGATCAGAAGCCAACTTCACCAGACGTTATTCTCAAAATATTAGGATGGGATGCTAAAACCCCTAACAAATTTTTCTCCAAAGAATCCGAAATAATAGAATATAAAGAGTCTTATCACGAAAAGAAGAACAGCAAAGCAGAATATGCGAAAGTAATAGTCTCGTTCGCAAATAATAAAGGAGGCTATCTTGTATTTGGCGTGTCAGACACAGGAGAAATTACAGGCATAGAAAGAGATCGGTTCTTAAAGTCTGGTAACACCATCATTTCAGATTATATAGAAAGCTTTTTCTCTCACGCTCCAAGCTATGATTTAACAAATATTGAGGTTATAAAAAATAAGTGGATTGGAATTATTTATGTTCACGAGTCGAAAATTAAGCCTATAATGTGCCTAAGAAACGACGGTCAAATGTTGCACGAATCTGATATATATTTCCGTTACCATGGTAAATCTAAAAAGATAAAATCTGGCGAGCTGCAGAAAATACTGGATTACGAAATTAAACGTCGCCTATCAAAAACGGCCATTCATATCAATCATGTTTTGGAAGATTCTCCCGAAGATATAGCGATCATAAATATGAAGGAAGGAAGGTTATTATCAACAGAAAAGAACATTTTGATAGATGATGATTTAATTAATCGGATAAAAGAAATTAATTTTGGATACAGTAAATCATCTGACAAAATTGTTCCTACCACAGTCGTTTCTGTAACAAGAAAGGAACACATCTACGACGATGATGTTATAAAAAGCTTTATCATGAGAGAAAAGGTAGAAAATCCCGGAATGTTTATAGAGCACGTGATGGATTCGCAAAAGTTATGGCTTCCAATATTTTATTATTGGAGGTTGCTCGGAAAACACGATGTAAATGAGCTTTGCATGTTTATAAAGGAAAACGGCTCGATATCAGACAAAAAAAAGGAAAGTTTGTGCGGGCGAGTGGAACGCTTGAAATTACCCACCGGTAATCCAAGAAGAGAAAAATATGATAATCTTAGGAACAAGATTCTCAGCGGGAAAAGTGTTGAGTTATCAACGAAGCAGGATATCATTAATATACTTAATGCAATAAGAACGATACAAGAGAATGAATTTAAGGAGATGGAAGTGTTTTCATTAATGGAAGAAGTTTTACATATCTTAGATCGTTCTCCCGATATCGTAAAAAAGGATGATTATCGATATGCGGCTTGTTATATCGATGTGGTATGGCACAAGGCAACTTCCTAAGGTTGCTTAGATATAGAAAGCATGACTCTCCTCATCGCCGATAGCTTCACGGACAGTCTGGCGCGGCTGACGAATGCCGAGCAGAAGGCGGTAAAGGCGTGCGTCTTTGGTCTTCATTTGGAGCTGGACCGGCCGTGCTGCCAATTGCCCTGTG
>NZ_JBWOPL010000098.1:0-4859 GCF_056451265.1 Rhodocaloribacter sp.
GTCGCGGCGGCCTTCGCCTTCGCGCTCGGCGCGGCCACGCTCCGGTACGCCGACGGCCCGCCCCCGGCGCATACGGGCGGCTTCGGCGAGCCGACGTGCCGCGCCTGCCACTTCGACGCCCCGCTCAACGCGCCCGGGGGACGGCTCACGCTCGAAGGCGTCCCGAAGGGCTATGCCCCCGGCCAATCGTACCTCCTGAACGTCACCGTGGCGCATCCCGGCCTCGCCGCCGGAGGATTTCAACTCTCGGCCCGTTTCCGCGACGGCGCCCAGGCGGGCGCCTTCACCGTCGACCCGGCGCTCATGCGCGTGCGTCGCGCCGACTCGTCCGGCGTCGTCTACGCTTCGCACACGAAAACCGGCGCGCGGCCCGTCGCCCCGGACACCGCACGGTGGACCCTGGCGTGGCGCGCCCCCGCGCGAGGCGACACGGTCCTTTTCCACCTCGCCGCCAATGCCGCCAACGGCGACGACTCCGAGTTTGGCGACTTCATCTTCACACACGCGGACACGAGCGCCGCGAACCCCTGACGCACGCTATTCCTTCCGTTCGCCCCGCGGATACGAACCGAGCACCTTCACGAACGCCGCGATCTCGCCGAGGTGATCGAGGGCGCGCTGTACGGCCTCGTCGGCCACCGATCCGGCAAGGTCGAGGTAAAAAAGGTATTGCCCCGGACTGCCGACGAGCGGGCGGCTCTCGATCTTGAACAGGTCGATGTCGCGGAGGGCAAAGACGGCGAGACTTTTGAAGAGGCCGCCCGGCACGTTTTCGCGCTGGGCATAGACGATAGACGTCTTGAGCGGGGCGTCGTCCGAGGTGGGAAGGGGCGCATCGGCTTTGCGGGCGAGGGCGAGGAAGCGCGTGAAGTTCCGGTGGTTGCTTTCGATGCTCTCGGCGAGGATGTCGAGGCCGTACTCGAGGGCCGCCTGCGCGCCGGCGATGGCGGCCGCATCGCGTCGGGCCTCGGCGGCCACCATCTTCGCCGCGCCGGCGGTGTCGTAGGCGGGCACGGCCTCGGCGTTCGGCAGGCGCTCCCGCAAAAACGCCGCGCACTGCCCGAGCGCCTGCGGGTGCGAGTACACCGCGCCCACGTCGGCGAGCCTCACGCCGGGAAGCGCCATCAGACAGTGCCGCACCCGCAGGTGATGCTCCGCCGTGATCCGAAGGTCGTGCGCCCGGAGGAGGTCATAGTTCACGTGCACGCTTCCGAAGAGCGAGTTCTCGATGGGGATGACGCCCCGCGCCGCCGCGCCCGAGGCCACCGCCTCAAAGACGGCCTCGAAGGTCGGTTGCGGCACGGGCGTCGCGCCCGGAAAGAGCGCGCACGCGGCTTCCTCACTGAACGCGCCAATCTCTCCCTGAAAAGCAATCTTCATGACGGGACGACGAAGCTGGAGGTCTCGTTCGATCGATACGGAATGCCGGACACGCGCCTGCCCTCACCGCGCCGCGCGACGGCGACGCCGGAAGGGGATCACCAGCCCGTCCATGAACAGATGGCTGAAGTACCCGACCACCGCCGCGCCGAAAAACGGCAGCCCGGAGAGCGGACGCTCCGGAAAAAAGAGATACGGAAGGATCAAGAGCGGCGACGGGATCAGAAGCATCGCCCACCACGAATGGGTCCACCCCCGGTGTTTGCCGAGCACCGGCAGGATGGCGAACAGGCCGAGATAGGCCGCCTCCTCGAAGTTCTTCGTCGCAATCAACACCACGTCGGCGACGAAGAAGATCGTATAGAAGAGGTTTTGCCCGACGGAGTTCGTATCCACGTCGGGCCAGAGGCCGAACATCAGGCAGAGCGCGAAGAGCGCCAGCGGATAGGCTGCCAGCTCGAGCGTCGTGAAGCGCTCATAGGCCGCATCCACGGAGAAGACGTAGACGAGCGCGGCGAGATAGATCGCGAAAAACACGGACGCGCCGGCGATATGTCCTCGATAGTTGGCCAATGGCTCGGGGGGGTTTTCGTCATCGTGCGGCGTGCGCACGCCATTTACAGCACAATCTCTACCGTCTCCTCTCCTTCCGGCGGTTCTCGAGTCGAAATATAGTACTCGATATTCAGGTTGCGAACGCTGCTGAAGGGAAGCACAAAATAATGACCCTGAATTGGATAAAAGGCTTCCGAGTCCAGCGGCAATTTCGGATCCTCTCCTTTCCGATCCTGTGAAAGAGGGCGGCGCTGCGCCGATTGCAATATTATTCTGCCCAGATTACCCGCCGCGTCAAAGAAAAAGTCAGACAGGATACCCCAGTATAAAAAGGCTGAACCGGCTTGTTCGACCACCGCCGCGATAAAGACGTAGACAATCCGCTCATCTTCAAATAATGTCCGGAGACGCTCGCGGCTTCTCTCCTTCTGAGGTATGCCAAAAGCGCGCGCCTCTCCTGTAAAAAGGTAATACCAGTCGTTGTCGAACCGCAACGCATCCCACCGAAGATCCAGCCTGCGCTTTCGCACGATACAGTGCACCCCATATCCCAGCCCCATACTTCCAAGCGAGAGAAGCAAAAAATACAGGAGCGTTGCACCGGGGTTCTCAGAAATAGCCTTCAACGCTCTCATGCCCGCCTCGCTTTCGGGACGCGCCTGTCCGAGTAACAAGATCAAAATGGCCGTATAGTCAACCGATCTTCCGAAACACTTCTCGACGAGCAGGATGCCCACCAGATGCAAGGGGATAGCCAACAATACCCCCCGAGTAATCTCATTGGGTATCGAAGAAAATGAAACAGGGCTTCTCCATGAGAAACCTTTGCGATAGGCATAGCTCAACAATAGCCCCGGCAAAATCAGCAAAAAAACCAGTAAGGCCGGGAACGCAAGGTTCATGTCACTTTTCCCCTTTTGCGGGAGGACGCGCCTCCGCCGTCAAACTACCCGCGCGTCTCAGATAAAGCGTGTCCCCGTTGACCCGCAACATCACAGACTTCCCTTTTCGGGCAGCTTCAACGAGTTGCGCAGCTTTATCGGCATCCGCCAGAATCCGCCGAACGTCGTCTGATTGAGGGGCTTTCATAAGCTTTCCGATTCGTGATATTGGTGAAGAATGATACGAAACCTCCCATTCCAAATGTAGAAATTCTCTCCTTTTCCAGCACGTGCAAAAAATGGGTTTCCGCAGACGATCATCTTGCCCGAGACGATTCACTCTTTGATCTCCATGTCGGCTTCGTGCTCGACGAGATAGCGCACGGCGAGGTGATAGCCCGCCGCGCCGAGGCCGCTGATCTGCCCGGCGCACACGGGTGCGATCATCGAGCGGCGGCGGAAGCGCTCGCGGGCGTGCACGTTCGAGAGGTGCACCTCCACCACCGGCGGCGCGAGGGCCGCCACCGCGTCGCGGAGCGCCACCGACGTGTGCGTATAGCCGCCGGGATTGAACACGACGCCGTCGAAGCCGCCGGCATGGAGCCGGTCGATGAGCGCGCCCTCGTGGTTGCTCTGAAAAAAGTCGAACGCCACGTCCGGGAACGCCTGCCGCAATCCGGCCTCGATGCCCGCGAGCGTGGCGCGGCCGTACGTCTCCGGCTCGCGCGTCCCGAGCAGGTTCAGGTTCGGCCCGTTGAGTATGAGTATGTGCTTCATCGGCGTCTGCGCATGCGGCGTGAAACTCCGGCGGCTTCAATCCCCGGCGACCTCGAAAGATAAGCCGTCGTACCCGAGGTTGATCCCTTCGGGGAGACGGGCGTCCTCCTCGGCGTGGCCCACATCGTGCGTCATGTGGACGAAATACGTCTGCCGCGCGCCGATGCGCCGCGCCGCCGCCACGGCTTCCTCGATGGTAAAGTGCGTTCGATGCGGACGGCGCCGGAGCGCGTCGAGCACGAGCACGTCGAGGCCGTGGAGTTGCTCGAAGGTCGCCTCGGGAAGGTAATTCGTATCGGTCAGATAAGCGAAACGTCCGATGCGATAGCCGAGGATGGGCAAGTCCCCGTGCCGGGCGTCGAGCGGCGTCACGCGGACCGCCGCGCCCGTGCCGTACCGGCTCTCGATCAGGAACGGGGCCTCGACCTCGTGCAGCGAGAGGTTCGGCACGCCCGGATACGTTCCGTCACAGAAGATGTATGCGAACATGCGGCGAAGCACGGCGGCGGTGTTGTCGCGGGCGAAGCACGGGATGGGCTTTCGGTTCTCGAAGAAGAACGGCCGGAGGTCGTCGAGCCCGACGATATGGTCGAAGTGGTGATGGGTGAAGAGCACCGCGTCGATGCGGCGGAAGCCCTCGCGAAGGGCCTGCGTGCGGAAGTCCGGCCCGGCGTCGATGAGGACGGTCAGTCCCCCGACTTCGACGAGGCAGGCGCAGCGCGTGCGGCGGTCGCGCGGGTCGGCGGAGCGACAGACGGGGCACGCGCACCCGATGACGGGCACGCCGGTGGAGGTCCCCGTGCCCAGAAGCGTCACGGTCAGCGGCGGAGCCTCATCCATCCTCGCCCACCTCCCCCTCGATGCTCGCGCGCCGCGTCCACGCCGCCTCGAGCGCTTTCCGCACGGCGGGACGCAGGTAAACCGTCTCCACGGGCAACTCGCGCAGCGCCTCGGCGAGCACGGCCAGGTGCGCTTCGGGCGGATGCCGCTTGTTGAGCACCACCACCTCCTCGTCGTCCACCTTGCAATACCCGCCCCGGAAGTTGCCCTGCTCGAACCGCACGTGCAGCCCCATCCGCCGCACGGCGTCCTCCAACTCCCTGACGATCTGCTTCGTTTGCATCGCTTCACCCTCCTTACCCGAGCGCGCCGGAGCGTTTACCCGGGTGCGCGCTAACGTTCAAACAAACGCCCCGACGAAATCCATCGACCCAAACCCTCCATCTCCGCCCTTGTTTCACGGCGCTGACCCGCCGTCCGGCGGAG
>NZ_JBWOPL010000099.1:0-4211 GCF_056451265.1 Rhodocaloribacter sp.
TCTCCACGGCCTCGCCCACCCGCCGCGTCGCGACGGTCACCTTCGGCGCGTACTGCCCGTTTTGCGACTGCGCGTGCGCGTACACCGCGTCGAAGGCATTGCCGAGCAGGTTGATCAGCACCCGCCCCATCTCCTGCGGCATCATCGCCAAAGTGCCCACGTCCGCGGCGAAGTCCGTCACGAGCTCGGCGTTGAAGCCCGGCACGCGGGCGCGCTGCCCGTGATAGGCCAGGTTCAGGTATTCCTCGACGAACGGGTTCACGTCCACCGTCTCGCGCTCGCCGCCGCTGCTGCGGGCGTGTTGCATCATCGCGCGCACGATGCCGTCGGCCCGTTTGCCGTGCTTGGCGATCTGCGCGGCGTTGACCTTGAGGTCCTCGAGGATGGCGCGGACCTCTTCGGTGTCGCCGGCATCGAGCACTTCGAAGACCTCGTCGGCGAGTTCTTCGTTGAGTTCGGCGAAGTTGTTGATGAAGTTGAGCGGGTTCTTGATCTCGTGGGCGATGCCGGCGGTGAGTTGTCCGAGCGAGGCCAGCTTCTCCGACTGCACGAGCTGCGCCTGCGTCGTCTTCAACTCCTCTACGGTGTTGCCCAGCTTGCGGTAGGCGGCGGCGTTGTCGAGGGCGATGGCGGCGTAGGTGGCCAGCGTGCGCAGGATGCTCACGGCATAGTCGGTATAGGCGTTCTGCTCGAAGCTCTGCGCCGTGATGACGCCGACGACCCTGTCGTGATGGATCAGCGGCAGATAGAGCACCGATTTTGGCGAGCCGCCTTCCACCGGCGGCAGATCCCGGCTCACGTACTGCCGGTACTCGGTCTCGTAGTCGTTGATGATGATCTCCTTGCGGTGGTTGAAGCACCACGCGGCGAAGCGATCCGGATCGTCCACCCGGTAGAAGAAGGGACGCAGCGTTTCGCCCTGCTCCTTGCTGGCCGGGAAGTCGATGCGGCCCCGCTTTTCGTTGTAGATGCCGATGCCGAAGACGGAGGCGTCCATGAGGGCGTTGACGTTCTCGTAGACGGTGTCGATGATCTCACGGATGGAGAGCGTGGAGGTGATGGCGCGGCCGATTTCGCTCAGGCGCTCGGCCTCCTCACGGCGCTTTTGCTGGGCTTCGGCGCGGATCTCGGCCTCGCGGATCTGCGCCCGTTCGGCCTCTTTCTTTCGGAGCCGCCGTCGCTGCGTGCGGTCCACGGCGAAGACCATCCCCCCGAAAAGCAGCACGTAGCCCACGTAGGCCCACCACGTGCGCCACCACGGCGGTGTGATGACCAGCCGCACGGAGGCGCCCGCCTCGTTCCAGACGCCGTCGGCGTTCGCCGCCTTCACGCGGAAGGTGTACTCGCCCGGCGGCAGGTTGGTGTACGTAGCCGAGCGCTGCGTGCCCGCCTCTACCCAGTCCGGATCGTAGCCTTCGAGAAGGTAGGCATAGGTGTTCTTCTTCGGGTTGGAGAAGTGGAGCGCCACGTAGTCGAAGGTGACTTCGTTCCGGTCGTGGCGGAGCGTGATCAGATCCGTCTCGGAGAGGGGCTTCACGAGCGGGGAATCGGGTCCCACGGCCACGGACTCGTTGAAGAGCTTGAAATCCTCGAAGGCCACCTGCGGCGGGATCGCATTGGTGCGGAGCCGTTCGGGTGAGAAGGCCGTCACGCCCTTGCCGCTGCCGAAGTAGAGCGTGCCGTCGTTGCCCTTTCCGTAGGCATTCTGGTTGTATTCGAGCGCCATCAGCCCGTCGTCGAGGCCGTAGTTGCGGAACGTCTCGGTGTCGGGGTCGAAGTTGCTGATGCCGCCGTTGGTGCTGATCCAGAGCGTCCCGGCGTCGTCCACAACGATACCGTAAATCACGTTGTCCGCCAGCCCGTCTTTCTTCAGATAGTGCGTGGCCTTTCCGGTGCGCGTGTCGAAGCGGTTGAGGCCGCCGTTGAAAGTGCCCAGCCACAGGATGCCGGGCTCCTTTTCCCGCCCGACGATGGTTTGTATGCGTGGGTCGCTGATCGACGTGGTGTCGCGCGGGTCGTAGGCGGCGGCGCCCATGACGACCTCGCGCCCCGGCCCCGCCGAGGGATCGATGCGGAGGAGGCCTTTGCCGGCCGTACCGGTCCACACGAGGCCGTCGGGGGCTTCGTACAGGCTCAGCACCAACGGGTCGTCGGCAGGTTCGTCGGCGGTCAGCGGGATGGACGTGAACCGACCCGTGGCGGTGTCGAAGCGGTCCACGCCGCGGTTGTGACCTACCCACAGCACGCCGGGGTGAGCGACCGAGGCAATCAGGGCGAAGACCCCGCCGATGCGCCGTCCTTCGGGGCGGAAGCGCGTCACACGGCCGGTTCGGCGGTCGAGGCGGCTCAACCCGCCGTAGTTGTTGCCGGCGATCCAGAGGTATCCCTGCGCATCTTCGACGAAGCTCCAGTAGAGACCTGGCGGAAGCGTCTTCGGGTCGTTCGGGTCGTTTTCGTAGCGGATCACCCGCCCTGTGGCCGCATCGAACCGGGTGAGCCACGTGCGAACGCCGTTAGCCGTGCCCACCCAGAGCGTGCCTTCCTGGTCCTCATAGACGCCCCACACGTTTCCGGGCGAGAGGCTGGCCGGGTCGTCGGGGTCGTGGCGGAGGTGGGCGAAGTTGACCGCGCCGGGGTTGAACGCGCTGATGCCCTGGTTGGCATAGCCGACCCACATCGTCCCCGAGCGGTCGGCAAAGAGCGAGCCGACAAAGTTCTGGGCCAGGCTGTGGGGGTCGCGCGGGTCGTGTCGGTAGCGGGTAAAGGACTTTGCCTGAACGTCAAACCGCGCCAGACCGGGGCCGGGGCCGGCCACCCACAGGATGCCGGGGGCCGACGGATCGGGCATGACCTGATGGATCAGGTTTTCCGGGGCCCGGTCGGGCGCGAGCAGAAAGCGTTCATGCGTGCCCGTGTCGGTGCGGAGGCGCACCAGGCCGTTGCCCGTGGCGAGCCACATCACGTTCGGCGTCTCCGGGGGCAGATACGCGCCGATGACGTTTTGCGGGGCGCGATAGCCGGGGTCCACCGTGGGATCGTAGAGATAGCGTGTGATGGTCTCGGTCTCCGGATCGATCCGGTTGAGGCCGTTGGCGGAACCGACCCAGAGATCACCTCCGGGATCTTCGGTGATGCCGAAAAGCACATCGCTCGACAGGCTCGCGGGGTCGTCGGGGTTGTGGCGGAAGTGGGAGAAGCGGCCGTCCTCGCCGGCGCGCATGCGGTTGAGGCCGGCATCGAGCGTGGCTACCCAGAGGTTGCCCCGGCGGTCCTCCAGTGTGTAGAAGGCGCGGTCGCTGGAGAGACTGGTGCTGTCAGAAGCATCATGGCGGTAGTGTTTGAAGGTTCCGGTGGCGCGGTCCATGCGGTTGAGGCCGCCGCCTTCGGTCGCGACCCACAGGTCGCCGTTGGCGGCTTCGGTGGCGCTCCATACCCAGCTGGCCGAGAGGGAGGTGGTGTCGAACGGGGTGTTGGCATAGACCTCGAACGTGTGCCCGTCGTAGCGGTGGAGGCCGCCCTGCGTGGCGATCCACAGGAAGCCTTCGCGGTCCTGCATGATGGCGTTGCCGCTGCCCTGGGCCATGCCGTCCTCGAGCGAGAGGTGCTCGAAGCGGAGCGCCGGCGCTTCGCGGAGGGCCGGGTTGGGGAGGGGCGCTTCCTGGGCGAGTCCGGGCACGACGGCCAGACACCACGTGACCAGCAGGGCCGTCAGGAGGCGGAAAGAATGGGCCGCAGAATGGATGGACATGATGTCTCCAGGTTGAATGATGCTGAAATTCGGATGGCTGTTACACGATACCCGCCGGACGCCTTCTCGGAGCGGGAGGAGGTCCGCGCTCCGGAAGAGTCTGGGGTTCACAATGTCAGAGGTTGCCGGCCGCAACGGGGACGGTGACCACGAACGCCGCGCCCCGGCCCGGCGTGCTCTCCACCGTGAGCGTCCCGCCGTGCCCCTGCGTCACGATGTCGTGCGAGAGGCTCAGCCCCAGGCCCGTTCCCGAACCCGTAGGCTTCGTCGTGAAAAACGGCTCGAAGATCCGGGCCTTCACCTCCTCGGGGATGCCCGGCCCGTTGTCGGCCACGCGAATCTCCACGGCCTCGCCCACCCGCCGCGTCGCGACGGTCACCTTCGGCGCGTACTGCCCGTTTTGCGACTGCGCGTGCGCGTACACCGCGTCGAAGGCATTGCCGAGCAGGTTGATCAGCACCCG
>NZ_JBWOPL010000100.1:0-3643 GCF_056451265.1 Rhodocaloribacter sp.
TCTCTCTTACGTTAAGTTTCAATACCTATAGGTGCAATTCAGACAATGAGAAAAAAGACTATTCATCATTGGTGCCTATAGTAATGTTTCAATACCTATAGGAGCAATTCAGACCCGTGCCGGTTACGATGCTGTGCCGCCTCGCTTACGGTTTCAATACCTATAGGTGCAATTCAGACGTTGGGAAAATTGGCGCGGACTTCATGCTTGTGAGAAAGGTGTTTCAATACCTATAGGTGCAATTCAGACGTGGAAGCCCATCGCGATCTCGAAGCGCACTGGAAAAGGTTTCAATACCTATAGGTGCAATTCAGACCCCAGAAGATAAGAAGATCATCATAGACTCTGGGAATGGTTTCAATACCTATAGGTGCAATTCAGACATTGTATCATTCTTTTCTAAGGAGGCAAGACAATGAGTTTCAATACCTATAGGTGCAATTCAGACAGTAACCAAATCGTCAAACCAAACCAGAGAGGTAAACATGTTTCAATACCTATAGGTGCAATTCAGACGGTATCCGTTTTCGGTCCCGTTTCGGCCTAAATAAGGCAAAAAACGGGGTTGAGTCAAGGGGAAAGCAACAAAAAAACCGTCGGGGTCAAAAAGGCCGTTTTACCCCGGGGGTCGACGCCGATGCGTAACATGCATAAAAATAATGACTTGGAGTCTTTTCGAGTGCGCCGTTTCGGTCCGATAATCGTCGAAACGCCATCGAGGGCGGGAGGTCGACGTCGTGGTATGGAGGTTAAGTCATTGAAATTAAAAATGATAACAAGATTCTGAGATCAGAGGATATTGGAGAACGGGTGCAGCTCTTTTCCGATGATCTCGCGGCGGATCAGGGATGCGTGGTCCACCGCGTAAAAGATGAGGGTATCCTCCCCGGGATCGAGCACCTTGCGGGCTTCGGCCAGGAGGTCTTTTTTCTGTCGCATCGTGAGCGAGCCTTCGAAGACGGAACGCTGCACGTGATGCAGATAGCGGCGGAAGAGGCTGAGCACGCGGGCGGCGCGCTTCGCCTTCACGTCGTAAACGGCGATACAGTAAGGCATGAGGCGGTACGGGATGCGGGTTGGATGGGTTATCCTTTCATGCGGAAGCCGGTAAACGGGTGTTTCGCAGGATCGTTGAGGTGGCGGATGAGTTCGTGGCAGGTCATCCGCAAGAGTTCCTCGTAGCGCACCCGTCGTCCATGTTCGCGCAGCAACAGGGTCTGTTGCAGACGTCGGTCCCAGTGTTCGATGAAGCGGCGGCGTCCGGTTTTGCTGAGGTAGACGCCGCCGTCGTGGGGTTCGAAGTGGGCTTCGGTGAGGCGCCGGGTGCGGATCAGCGAGAAGATCGTGCGGTCGACGAGGAGCGGTTTGAAAATTTCGCTCAGGTCGAGAGCCAGGCTGAAGCGGCGGTCGCCCGGTTCGTGCAGGTAGGCGATGGTGGGGTCGAGAGCGGTGTGGTGGATTTTCTGCAGGACGGCGGTATAGCACAGCGTGTTGCCGAAACTGATGAGGGCGTTGAGGGGGTCGCGGGGCGGGCGTCGGGAGCGCCGGGTGAAGGCGAACGGTCCGTCTCCGAGACCCGGCAGGGCGTTCCAGGCCTGGTAGTAGACCTGGCGCGCGGCGCCCTCGAGGCCGAAGACCTCGTCCACGTCGGAGGCGTGCGCCAGGCGGTCGCGTTGATTGCCGAGCAGGCGGCAGGCTTCGTCGAGTCGGCGGCGGGCGTCCTCGGGGAGGCGGCTCCGGTAATAGCGAAGCACCCGGCGCATATGGTGGAGCGCGGCTCGGGCGAAGGCGCGCGCCAGACGCAGCCTGCGCTTCGGGCACAGGTAGTGGGCGGCCTGAAGCACGTGCAACCGACCGCTGAGCTGCGCGGCCCGGGGATAGAGCGTGGCCGTGTAGTTGCCGTAATAATCGAAGAAATGCAGCGGCGCCCCGTGCCGGGCCAACAGCCCGACAAGCTTCGAGTTCAGCTCGACCTCGCTGAGCGCATAGACCGCATCCACCTGTTCGATGGGGATGGGGAGGCGGACCGGAGGGCCTTCGGGGGCTTCCGGGTCGGTATGTTCGAGGACGAGCGAATGCCGGTAGCGGCGCAACCGCCCGCCAAGGGTCAGGTAATAGGCTTGCTTCACGAGAAATCCGGAGGCAGGTTCGCAGAGACGGCAACCTACGAAGTCGAATCTGCCCCCGCCCGTGACTGCGAATTCAGGACGCGGGCGGTGAATTCACGGCACTGCCGGCGAATGTGGGGAAGCGTACCTGTTCCCGATCTTTTTCCGGATTCCGGTCGGCTATCGAGGCCAGATGGTCGAGGTATACCATCATCTGGGATACGTGGTCTTCAGTTACGGAACTGAAACCATGAGCCAGGATGCTTTCGTTGCGACGGTTCAATAGTTTTTGTAGTTGCTCATTTTTATCGTTGTAGAGACGCTGAAAGTCGAGACCGAGGCCATCGCCCAGTTTTGCCAGGAGGTCATAGGCACGAATCATCGGGATTTGAATCTTTCCCGTTTTCTGGTTTTTGTACGGCGCCAGTTGCTCGTGGTAGTCTTCCGGGACCCTGGAGGGGTCTACGTTGCCTGTTTCAATGCCGTGTTCGTGGTACAGCCGTGCCTGGGCGAGAAATTCCACCGCGCGGTACAGGCGGGCCATGGCGTCGTTGTAATTCGCATTGGAGATCCGTCGCTTCGCGTTTTCAATCAGGTCTGCGAAACGGTTCCAGTCGTATGGGTGTTGGCGCAAACGCCCGGGGCAGTCACGGTGTTTTTTGTAGGTGCTATAGACGGACGGAGGTAAAAGATCACTGAGGGAGAGCTCGTCGAGTGAGGACTTCGCATCTACGGCAGCGTCGAGGTCATAGCGATCCCAGGACAGGTAGAACTTCGTGAGGAAGAGGAAGGCATCGATCTGCTCACGGATGGTTGCGTCGAGCCTGCGGTCCCTGACGTCGTTCAGAATCTGAAGAGCGGCAGCATACTGGGAGCGATCGAAGAAGGAGCGGAAATCGTGAAGGCGGGCATCGAGATAGATTCGGCGAGGAGAAAGCGGATGGATGCGCTCGGTGCCGGGAATGGTGCGGCCGCCTTTGTCCCGTTCGCCGGCGATGTAGTTCAACTGGTCCAGACCCAGGGTAACGGCTGCCAGAACGAGGGCCGACGACATGGGCTTGGTTCCACTTGTGAAATCGGCGGTGATCTTGTCGGGAGAGAGCCTGAAGCGTTTCATAAAACGCACGATCTCGTCCTTGTAGGCTTTAAAGAGACGATCGATGTCGTTTTCCTCGTGGGCGATGAAGGGGGGCACCAACTCACCGTCAAAGTCGTCCTTGAGCGCTTCATGAATCAAGGGTATGGTTTCTTCAGCCGACTTCGGGCTGCACATAAAGAGGACGTAATTAGGGTTCAGGCGCAGGATGCTCTGTCGGGCAATGGCCTCGGCGATATCTGAACGACGGCGTCCGGTGCCTACGGTGATGATGAGTGCGCGGGGCATGGGCTTGGGGGAAGGTCAGGGATGATACCGCCGGTTGAGCAGGTGGGCGGCGTGGGTGAGGGTTTCGGGCGAAGCCTCGGGCACGAGGAGCCGGAAGCGCGCCCCGAAGTCGCGGCGGTAGGTACCGATGAGTTCGGGGTCTTCGGGGGTC
>NZ_JBWOPL010000101.1:0-19979 GCF_056451265.1 Rhodocaloribacter sp.
GCCGTGGTTCGAAGCGCCGAGCGCGCGCGCCGCCGCATACCGGGCCGTGCGAAGCGTGCCGAGCGCCGCCGCCTGCGGCAAGGCCGTGATGGGCAGCCGCCCGGAGACGACCGGGCCGTACTGCGCCGCCCCTTCGAGGCCGAGCGCTTCGAGGTCGGCCCGGAGCGCCGAGGCCTCCCCGGCGGCCACCGCGTCGATCACCACGCGCTCGTCGCGCACCTGAAGCAGCCGGTTGCTCGGCGTGAACGCGCCCACGCGCCCGCCCTGCTCGTACGCCTCATGCTCGCGAAAGAGCAACGCCAGATCAAACCCGACCCTGGCCATCGGGCCGTCCTTGCCCTGCAAATCGGCTCCGGAAAAATCCTCCCGCGCCTGCGCCGCCACCTCCGCCGAAACGCCGGGCAGGCTCAGCGCCGGCGCCTCTTGCGCGTGCGCGGGCAACTTCGAAAAGAGACTCAGAACGACGAAGGCCGAAAGAACGACGAACACACGAATGCGACGAAAGGGGGATTCCATGCGATCCACGAATGAGGTTTCCAAAAAAATGCCTCCCCCACAACGACCACGCCAACACTTTCACACGACGAGCAATCCGACGGGAAACATCATTACATCTCAGACCAATATCTCTCGACCAGACCGTAAGGTCAAGCCTCCGGGCACGATGCTTCGCGGCGCGGCGGGATCCTCGCGCGCCGGGACGGTCAGGCCTCCCGGTGCGCCGCCTCCGGGCTGAAGGCGGGGGTGCAGACGGCCCAGTACTCGGCTTCTTCGTCGAAGGGGTTGCTGTAGCGGATGCGCTCGCCGGCGCCGGCGAACACCGTCTCGCCCGCCCCCACGTCGAGCGTGCCGCCTTCGTGCTCCACGCGGATCGTCCCGCGCACCACGATGGTGGCCTCGTCGAAGTCCGGGCGCTGATACGGCTCGGACCATCCCGGCGGTGCAATCATGTGCGCCACACTCATCGACGCCGTGCCCGTGCGCACGCGCCCCACGTATTCCTCGATCCGCTTGCCGCCCGGAACGGGGATCTGCGTCGGATCCGTAATTTTCTCGATCATGGATTAGGGGGAGGAGGGTGCGCGAGGTGCGTATGGTTCCGGGGAATGCCCGGGGCGACAGACGCACGCGGGCGGTCCGGCTTCGGGTCGAACCGTTCTTCAGCCGCCCGGACGCGCCGGGGTTAGCCGTCGGTCAGCGCGTCACTCAGACCGAGGTCGGGATGATACGGGCGGTACTCTTTCTCGATGGCCTTCACCGCCCGGCCCAGGATTTCGATGCCGAGGTCGATCTGCTCGTTCGTGATGGTCAGCGGCGAGCGGAAGCGGATGGATCGGGTGCCGCATCCGAGCACGACGATGCCCTCGTCATAGCTGCGTTGAAGCACGCGGTTGCGGAACTCCGGGGTGGGCAGGTCGAAGGCGCACATGAGCCCGCGCCCGCGCACGTTGCTCACCACGGAAGTCTCGCCGGCGAGTTCGTGCAGGCGTCGAAGCAGATGCGCCCCGGCCGTGGCCGCGTGTTCGACAAGGTTTTCTTCCTCGATGACCTCGAGGATGCGATCGAAGCGGACCATGTCCACGAGGTTGCCGCCCCAGGTGGAGTTGATGCGGCTGCCGACGTGAAAGACGTTGTCCTCCACCTCGTCGATCCGGCGTCCGGCGAGGATGCCGCACACCTGCGTCTTCTTGCCGAAGGAGATGATGTCCGGCTCCACGCCGATGGCCTGATGCGCCCAGAACGCGCCCGTCATACCCACGCCCGTCTGCACTTCGTCGAAGATGAGCAGCGCGTCGTTTTCGAGGGCGAGGTCCTTGAGCGCCTGAAGGAACGCCTGGCGGAAGTGGTTGTCGCCGCCCTCGCCCTGGATAGGCTCGATGATGATGCACGCGATGTCATCCTTGCGCGTGTGGAAATAGTGCTTGGCCTGCCGGAGCGCCAGCGCCTCCCGCCTCTCGATCTCTTCGAGGTGCTTCTCCACGGGGAAGGTCATCTTCGGGGTCGACACGCGCGGCCAGTCGAACCGGGGGAAGTACATCGTCTTGCGCGGGTCGGCGGTGTTCGTCAGCGAGAGCGTGTAGCCGCTGCGCCCGTGGAACGCCTGATCGAAGTGCAGCACCTGTTGCCCCACTTCGCGGCGGTAGCCTTTCTCGAAGTTCTTCCGCACCTTCCAGTCGAAAGCGGTCTTCAGCGCATTCTCGACGGCCAGCGCGCCGCCCTCGACGAAAAAGGCATACGGCAGATAGTCCGGCATGGCGACGCGGTAGAACGTCTTGAGGAACCGCGCCATGAGCACCGTGCGCACGTCGGAGTTGGTGATCTTGTTGACCGCCGCCTCCAGCAGCCGCTCCCGGAACGCCTCGTCCTCGGTCAACTTCGGGTGGTTCATGCCGAGCGCGCTCGAGGCGTAGAAGCCGAAGAAGTCGAGCAGCTTGCGCCCGGTCAACTCATCATAGAGTTCGATGCCCCGACTCCGCTTCATGTCCAGCACCATCGGCATCATGCCTCTGGCGTTCAGATGTTCGAGGTAGATTTTCTCCACCTCCCGAGGCGTGATGCTTGACGTAACCGCTTCCATAGACCTGTGTGCGTTCAAAGGTTTTCGAAAAAAAAGAGAGAAAGAGACGGACGGTGACGCGATCCTTTCCGCAAACGCTCCCGAAGGCACGCGTGATCTTTCCGGCGCCGGGCGCTTGGTTCAGATTAACGAATCGGGGAGGACAAGATAGAGAAATTTCGGCGGAAAGTTCACGTCGCGCCCGCGCTCGTCTCGGGATCATTCGGAGGGATCGGGGGTTGCTTGTGCGACGGAAACGCGCGCGGTCTTCGAGCGCCCGCGCCTCCCGCCGCACGCTGCTTCTCCCGACCGTTTCGCGCAAACGAATCGCTTGCCCATGGCCGACGACCGCACGCCGCCCCGCCCCCTCCTTCCGGGCGAGATTCCGCTTCGGAAGGTCAAGAAAGAATCGCTGACGCCTTCGGGCGACGGCGACGCCGGGATGTTCGAACTGCCGGTCGTCGAGGCCGAGCCGCGCGCCCGACGTCCGGACTGGCTCCGCGTCAAGCTGCCCTACGGCGAGACGTACAAGAACCTCGTCGAGATCATCGACACGCACAACCTGCACACGGTGTGCCGGAGCGCGCGATGCCCGAACATGGGCGAATGCTGGACCGCGGGCACGGCGACGTTCATGATCCTCGGCAACGTGTGCACCCGCTCGTGCGGCTTCTGCGCCGTGCTCACCGGTCGCCCCGACCCGGGCCTCGACTGGGACGAGCCGCGCCGCGTGGCCGACGCCGTCCGCCTCATGGGCGTCAAGCACGCCGTCATCACCTCCGTCAACCGCGACGAGCGCAAGGACGGCGGCGCGCCCATCTTCGCCGAGACCATCCGCCTGATCCACGAACTCGGCGCGACCGTCGAGGTGCTCACGCCCGACTTCCGGGGCGACCGCGAAGCCTGCCGCATGGTCTTCGACGCCCGCCCGGAGATTTTCAACCACAACGTGGAGACCGTCCCGCGCCTCTACCGCCGCGTGCGCCCGCAGGCCATCTATCAGCGCTCCCTCGACGTGCTCCGGTGGGCCAAAGAAGCCGGGCTCAAAACGAAAAGCGGCATCATGGTCGGCCTCGGCGAGAAAGACGACGAAGTCCTCGCCCTCATGGACGACTTCGTCGCCATCGGCCTCGACGTGATGACCATCGGCCAGTACCTCCAACCCACGAAGAGGCACCTGCCCGTCGAGGAGTTCGTGCATCCGGACAAGTTCCGGTGGTACAAAGAGGTCGGCGAGGCCAAAGGCATCGGTCACGTCGAGAGCGGGCCGCTCGTGCGCTCCTCCTACCACGCCGAACGGCACGTGTGATCGGAGCGGGAACGGCTGCCTCATGCGCGGTTGAAGGAATACGGGGACGTCGCGCAGATCCCCGTGAACATGCGGTCCGCGTTCGACCGACTCTTCACCGGTGACGACGCACCGGTAGGGAAAACCTGACGAACACATCACCGCCCGGCGCCTTTTTCACGCTGTTTTTCACGAAAGGTCGCATTGCATTTTCCTCGTCCCGCGTTTAGCCTCTGTAGGTCTCGGTCGAATAGGGCACGGCGCATCTTTCGGCCAATCGTTTTCGTGCGCCGGGTGAAGAAGGACGATGGTCATGCGCAGGCACGGGAGGCTGTGGAGCAGATGGGCGTTCATGGTTCTGGTGATGTGGGCCGCGGCGCCGCGGTCTGTGGAGGCGGAGGACCCGCCGGTCGTGCGGGCGGGCCGCGTGGAGACCGCCATCCGGCTCGACGGCGCGCTCGACGAAGCCGCGTGGCGGCAAGCGGGCGTCATCCCCGACCTGACGCAACAGGAGCCCCGGCCCGGTGAACCCACCCCGTTTCGCACCCGGGTCCTCGTGCTCGTCGACGAACAGGCCCTCTACGTCGGGGTGGCGTGCCACGACCCGGACCCCTCGGCCATCGCCGTCCACACCATGCAGCGCGACGGCAACCTGCGCGGCGATCAGACCGTGGCGCTCGTGCTCGACACCTTCGGCGACCGGCGGCGCGGCTACTACTTCGAGGTCAACGCCGCCGGGGCCCGGCTCGACGGCCTGATCTCGAGCTCGGAAAGCGTCTCCAACGACTGGGACGGCGTCTGGGACGTCCGCACCCGGCGCACCGCAGACGGATGGACGGCGGAGATCGTGATCCCTACGCAGACGCTCCGCTTCACCCCGGAGGCCGCAAGCTGGGGCTTCAACGTGCAACGGAGGATCCCCCGCGAACAGCTCACGCTCCGATGGACGGGCGCCACGCTCGACGCCCGCCTCGAAGACCTGCGCCGCGCCGGACGGCTCGAAGGCGTGGCCGGGCTCCGCCAGGGCAAGGGCCTCAGCGTCAGCCCCTACGGACTGGCCCGGCGCGAGGCGGACCTGGCGGCGCGCCACACCGACACCGGGGGCGATGCCGGGCTCGACGCCACCTATAACCTCACGCCCGACCTCGCCGGCGTGCTCACCGTCAACGCCGACTTCGCCGAAACCGAGGTGGACACCCGACAGGTCAACCTCACCCGTTTCCCCCTCTTCTTCCCCGAAAAACGCGCGTTCTTCCTCGAAGGCTCGAACCTCTTCGCCTTCGGCGCGGGCCTCCGGTCCGACTTCATCCCGTTCTTCTCCCGGCGCATCGGCCTCTTCGGCGGGCAGCAGGTCCCGTTGCTCGGCGGCTTCAAGGTGCTGGGGCAGGTCGGGAAGTGGGACGTGGCCGCCCTCGACGCCGTCGCCGGGGACAACAGCCTCACCCGGCGAACCAACCTCTTCGCCGGACGCGCCGCCTACGACGTGAACCATCACCTGACGCTCGGCTCGATCCTCACCGTGGGCGACCCCGACGGCGTCCACGACAACACCCTCGGCGGCGTGGACGCGAAATGGCAGACCTCTACCTTCCGCGGCGACAAGACGCTCGTGCTCGGCGGATGGGCCGCGTGGTCCGGCGGCGACACCCCCGACGGACGCCGCTCGGGCTGGGGGCTGCTGATCGATTATCCCAACGACCTGTGGGACCTTTACTTCGTCTACAAGGACTTCGGGGACGGCCTCGATCCCGCGCTGGGCTTCCTGCCGCGTCCGGGGACCCGCTGGATCCAGACCGGCGGCGCCTACCAGCCGCGCCCCGAAGGCGGCCTCTTCGACTGGGTGCGGCAGTTCTTCTTCGAGCTGCGGATCACCGTCGTGCAGAAGCTGGGTGGACCGGTGGAGTCGTGGCGCGTCTTCACGGCGCCGTTCAACGCCCGGACCGAGTCGGGGGAGCATCTGGAGGCGAATGCCGCGCCCCAGTTCGAGCATCTCGACGCGCCCTTCGAGATCGCCGAGGGCGTCGTGATCCCGCCCGGCGATTATCCGTTCACCCGGTTCCGCGTGGAGGGCCAGAGCTCCCGGCACCGTCCGTGGCGGGTAGGCACGACCGTCTGGTTCGGGCGTTTCTTCACCGGCACGCTCCTCCAGGTCAGCAGCTTTGTCAACCTCACCACGCTCCGGGGCCATCTCCAGTTCGAGCTCCAGGCCGAGAACGACGTCGGCCGCCTGCCCGAAGGCAACTTCACGCAGCGGCTGTGGCTCCTCAAAGCGGTGTACGCCTTCACGCCGGACGCCATCCTTTCGAGCTTCGTGCAGTACGACACGGAGTCCCGCAACCTCGGCACGAACACGCGTCTGCGCTGGACGCTTCGCCCCGGCAACGACCTGTTCGTGGTCTGGAACCACGGCTGGCAACGCCCCCTCGGAAGCCGCGACCTTCTGACCCTCCAGCCCCTCAGCGATCAGCTCGTACTCAAGCTCCGGTGGACCTTCCGGAGGTGATCGCCTCCTCGCTCCGACAAAAGTTCACACGGCGCGCAATCGGGGCAAACGGCCCGAAAATGCCGCCTGGCGACGGTGCGGCGGGGTGAAGGATGGTGAAGGCCGCGGGCGCGGGAAACAAAGGGCTTGACTTCGGCCTTTGATCGCGTGTATTATCAAAGCTCAATGGCTATGAAACGCGCACATACCACCCGTTCATTCCGACGCGCTCGACGTACGGCGTCCCGTCGTATCCGGAGGAACGTAGCTCTGCGCATCCCATAGCATCCCGGACTTGCCCGTCCGCCAAGTTGTCGAAGCGCTGGTTCCTCCCGAGCCGGCGCTTTTTTCGTTTCCCCACATTCGAAGAACCAACCCGATTCCGCCATGTCCATCGTTCTCGCTTTCAGCGGCGGCCTCGACACGTCGTTCTGCGTGCCGTACCTCGCCGAGACCTATGCCGAGCCGATCCACACCGTCACCGTGAACACGGGCGGGCTCTCCGACGACGAGGCGGCCGCGCTCGAAGCGAAGGCGCTCGCCCTCGGCGCGGCGAAGCACGTCACCATCGACGCGCGGCGCGACCTCTACGACGACCTGCTCAGTTACCTCATCAAGGGCAACGTCCTTCGGGGCGGCGTCTATCCGCTGTGCGTGGGGCCCGAGCGCGTGGTGCAGGCGAAGCACGTCGTCGCCGTGGCGCGGGAGACGGGCGCGCGGGCCGTGGCGCACGGCTCCACCGGCGCGGGCAACGACCAGGTCCGCTTCGACGTGGCGCTGAAGATCCTCGGCGGCGACCTCGACATCCTCACGCCCATCCGCGACCTCGGCCTCACCCGCCCGGCCACCGCCGCCTACCTCAACGAGCGCGGCTTCCATGCCTCCGCCGAGAAAGCGACGTACTCGATCAACAAGGGGCTCTGGGGGACGACCATCGGCGGGCGCGAGACGCTCACCCCCCGCGAACCCCTCCCCGACGAAGCCTATCCCGACACCGTCGCCCCCGCCGAGGCCCCGGACGCCCCCCGCGATCTGACGCTCACCTTCGAGAACGGCCTGCCCACGGCCCTCGACGGCGAAGCGCTCGACCCGGTGACGCTCATCGAGACGCTGAACACGCTCGGCGCGGCGCACGGCGTCGGGCGCGGCATCCACGTCGGCGACACCATCCTCGGCATCAAGGGACGCGTCGCCTTCGAGGCCCCGGCGCCGCTGATCCTTCTGACGGCCCATCGCGAACTCGAAAAGATCGTCCTCACGCAGTGGCAACAGTTTCAGAAGAACCACCTCGCGGATTTTTACGGGACGATGCTCCACGGCGGGCAATACTTCGACCCCGTCATGCGCGACGTCGAAGCGTTCCTCGACGCCTCGCAGTCGGTCGTCACCGGCACGGTGAAGGTGCGGCTCTTCAAGGGACAGGCCTCCGTGCTCGGTTGCGACAGCCCCTTCTCGATGTTCGACGCCGGCGTGGCGACGTACGGCGAGACGAACGAACTGTGGGATGCCCGCGACGCGCGCGGCTTCACGCAGATCTATGGGCTTCAGGCGTACCTCGCGCATCAGGCACGGAAAAACGGCGCCGCTCGTTAGCGCGTTTGAACGTTCAAACACCATAACACCCTGCCCGGAGGTTTGAAACATGAACGATCCCGCTGACGGAACCATGACGCACGAAAGGAAACGCGTGGCGGTGCTTCACGGCGCGGGCTATGCGGGCGGCGAGTTGATCCGCCTCCTCACGGCGCATCCGCTCGTCACGCTCGACGCCGTGACGAGCCGCTCGTTTGCCGACCGGCCGGTGTGGGCGGCGCACCCGGCGCTCCGGGGGCAGACGTCGCTCGCCTTCACCGACGGCGACGCCCTCGATGTCGACGCGCTCGACGCCGTTCTCATCGCCGCCGAGCACGGACAGGGCGTCCACGCCGTCGGCCGTCTCCTCGAAGCCGGTTTCGACGGCTCGATCGTCGACCTGAGCGCCGACTTCCGGTTCGGCGATCCGTCGGTGTACGAGACGTGGTTCGGCTTCACGCATCCGGCCCCCGAGCGGCTCGCCGACTTCACGCACGGCCTGCCCGAGATCCACGCGCCGTACGCGACGAAGCACGTCGCCAACCCCGGATGCTTCGCCACGGGGCTGACGCTGGCGCTGTGGCCGCTCGCCCGTCGCCTCCCCGCGCTCGAGGCCGCCGTGACGGCCCTCACCGGCGCGTCCGGCTCCGGCGCCAGGCCGAAGGCGACGACCCACTTTCCCACGCGCGACGGCAACGTGCGGGCGTACAAGGTGCTCGCTCACCAGCATCTGCCCGAGGTGCTTCAGACGCTCGGCCCGCGCGCCGAGGTGGCCTTCGCGCCCGCCTCCGGCCCGTGGACGCGCGGCATCTGGGGCACGGCCCACGTGACGCTCCCCGACGGCGTCGCCGAGACGGACGTCGCCCGGTGGTACGACGAAGCCTATGCCGGGGGGGCGTGCGTGCGCCTCTGGCCCGGCGCCCTGCCCGAGCTCCGCTTCGCCGTCGGCACCCCGTTCTGCGATCTCGGGTGGATCGTCCGGGGCCGCCGCCTCGTCGTCGGCTTCGCGCTCGACAACCTCCTCAAAGGCGCGGCGAGCCAGGCCGTGCAAAACATGAACCTCCTCCTCGGACTTCCCGAAACGGCGGGTCTGCTCCCGTCCGCTCCCCAACCCTCGCTCGCCTCATGACCACCCCCGACGTCATTCAAACCGAGGACGCTTTTCAGCTTCCCACCTACCACAAATTCCCCCTCGCGCTCGTGCGCGGAGAAGGCGTCTATGTATGGGATGCCGACGGCAACCGATACCTCGACTTTTACGGCGGTCATTGCGTGACGCTCCTCGGCCACTGCCCTCCGAGGGTCGTCGCGGCCGTGCGGGAGCAGGCGGGGACGCTCCTTTTCTACTCGAACGCGGCGTACAGTCCGGTGCGGGCGCGGGCGGCGAAGCTTCTGGCGTCCGTCGCGCCGGAGGGCCTCGGACACGTCTTCTTCTGCAATTCCGGCACGGAGGCCAACGAGACGGCTCTCAAGCTCGCCCGGAAGACAACGGGCAAGCCGCACGTCGTCGCCATGACGGGCGGCTTCCACGGGCGGACGCTCGGCAGCCTCGCCGCCACGTCGAACCCGAAGTACCGCGCGCCGTACGCCGACGTGCTTCCCGAGACGACGTTCGTCCCCTTCGGCGACGCCGATGCCGTGGCGGCCGTGCTCGCCGCCCGCGACGACGTCGCTGCCGTCATCCTCGAGCCGATCCAGAGCATGGCGGGCATCACCGAGGCGCCTGCCGAGTATTTCCGGGCGCTCCGGCGGCTGTGCGACGCGCACGGCGCGGCGCTCATCTTCGACGAGGTGCAGACGGGGGTCGGGCGCACGGGCGCGTTCTCGATCTCGGAGCACTTCGGCATGACGCCCGACCTCATCACGCTGGCGAAGAGTCTCGGCTCGGGCGTGCCCGTGGGCGCGGTGCTGGCCTCCGACGCCGTCGCCGCCACCGTGCGGCACGGCGACCAGGGCTCCACCTTCGGCGGCGGCATGCTGGCGATGGCGGCGCTCGCCGCGACGCTCGAAACGATCCGCGACGAAGCGCTCATGCGCCGCGCCCCCCGGATCTTCGAACGCATCGCCGGAGCGCTCGGGCCGCACGTGAAAGCGGTGCGCGGGCGCGGCTGCCTCCTCGGCGTCGAGCTGCACGGACCGGCGGCTCCGGTGCTGGCAAAGCTCCGCGCGGCGGGCGTCCTCGCCGGGAGCGCGGCGCACCCGAACGTCATCCGCCTCATGCCGCCCCTCAACACCCCCGACGAGGCCGTCGACGCCTTCCTCACCGCCTTCACGGAGCTCCTCGCCGCGCGCGACTCCGCAGCTTCGTAGGGCGTGATGGCGCGGCAACCCGGCGCACTTTGAAACACGAACCTTCCCCGGAACACAGGCTGAACCTTCAACCCCATGCCCCATCTCCTCGACTGGCATCTGATCGACGACGCGACGTGGAACGGCCGACTCGAAGCGGCCGTGGCGCACCATCGCGCCGGAAAGACGTGGACCGAAAGCGCGCGCGGTAAGAGCCTCGCGATGCTCTTCTTCAACCCCTCGCTCCGCACGCGCACGTCGATGGAGTTGGCCGCCGTTCACCTCGGCGCGCACGCGACCACGATCACGCCCGGGCAGGGCACGTGGGGCTTCGCGTGGGACGACGGCGTGGTCATGGACGGCGCGGAGGCCGAGCACATCCGCGAGGCCGTCGGCGTGCTCTCGCGGTATTACGATGCCCTCGGCGTGCGCGTCTTCGCCTCCGGGACGGACTACGAGAAGGACCGCGCCGACGTCCTCCTTCACACGTTCGCGCGCGCCGCCGACGTGCCCGTCGTCAACCTCGAATCGGCGTTTTACCACCCCTGCCAGGCCCTTGCCGACGCCGCCACGCTCACGACGCACTTCGACGGCGACGTGGCGGGGAAGCGGTTCGTCCTCACGTGGGCCTATCATCCGAAGGCGCTCCCGATGGCCGTGCCGAACTCGGCGCTCCTTTCGGCGGCGCGGCTTGGGATGCACGTGACGGTGGCCCGGCCCGAAGGCTACGGCCTCGACGCCGGGGTGATGGCGCAGGCGCGGGCGTACGCCGCAGCGCACGGCGCGACGGTGACCGAGACCGCCGACCCGGACGCGGCGTATGACGGGGCGGAGGTCGTCTATGCGAAAGCATGGGGCGGCCCGCTCGTCTACCGCGACCCGGCGCGCGAGACGAAGCTCCGGCAGGCGAACCGCCACTGGCGCGTGACGGCCGAGCGCATGGCCCGCACCTGCGAGGCCGCCTTCATGCACTGCCTCCCCGTCCGCCGGGGCGTCGTCGTGGACGACGCCGTGCTCGACGGGCCGCACGCGATCCACCTCCTTCAGGCCGAATACCGGCTGCACGCCCAGAAGGCGATCCTCGAATACGTGTGGGATCTGCCGCCGTCCGTCCCGCCGACGCCGGATCCCCGGACGCGCTCCGACGAAGCATGAGATGCCCGAACCGACCATGACGCACCCGAACGAACCCCGCCCCGTCGTCATCAAGCTCGGCGGCGCGCTCCTGAACGATCCCGCGCGGCTCGAACCCTTCTGGCGCGACGTCGCCCGGCTCCGCGAGACGACGCCCGTCGTCATCGTCCACGGCGGCGGGCCGCAGGCGACGGCCATGGCGCGGCGGCTCGGCCACGAACCGCGCATCGTCCACGGACGGCGCGTGACCACCGACCTCGACCTCGACATCATCCAGTGGACGATCCGGGGCAAGCTCAACACCCGGCTCGTCGCACAGGCCGCCCGCTTCGACGTCCCCGCCGTCGGCGTCTCCGGGGCGGACGGCGGTCTCGTGCAGGTCGTCCGTCGGCCGCCGTGGCGCGTCGACGGCGAGGAAGTGGACTTCGGGTGGGTCGGCGACGTCGAATACGTGGCGGCGGACGTGCTCGCCACGCTCCTCCGGGGCGGGTACGTGCCCGTCGTCGCGCCGCTCGGCATCGACGTGGAGGGGCAGGTGTACAACGTGAACGCCGACACCGTGGCGCAGGCGATCGCACAGGCGCTCCGGGCCGCCGCGTTCTTCCTCGTCACCGAGGCGGGCGGCGTGCGCCGCGACCCGTACGCGCCCGAGACTTTCCTCTCCCACTGCGACGCCGCAACGTTCGAAGAAGGGACCGCCTCGGGATGGATCGAAGGCGGCATGCGCGTCAAGCTCAAAGTCGCCTTCGACGCGCTCCGGGCGGGCGTCCCCGAGGTCTTTATCCTCGCGCCCCACCACCTCTTCGAACGGGAACGCGCCACGCGCATCGTCCTTTCACACCCGACGGAGGAAACGTGAGAGATCGTGCGTATTTACCGCCATGAAGCCTCGATTCCGTCGGGGCGACCCGTTTACGCACGACCCGCTGCACTTCAAAAGAAACACCTTCAAACCCGTCCATGTCCGACGCCGTCGCTTTCCTCAAGGAACTCATCCGTTTTCCCTCGCTCAGCCTCGAAGAAGGTCCCATCGCGGACTTCGTGGAGGCCTACGTCCGCGCCGCCGGGATCCCCGTCGCGCGGCACGAGAACAACGTGTATTTCCGGCTCGGCGAAGGGGAGCACACGCTGCTGCTCAACTCGCACCTCGACGTGGTGCCGCCCTCGCGCGATCATCCGTACGATCCGTTCGAGCCGGTGGAGGTGGACGGGAAGCTGTACGGGCGCGGTTCGGTCGACGCGAAGGCGAGCGGAGCGGCGATGACGACGGCGCTTCTCGAGCTGGCCCGCGAGGGGTGGCTTCCGCCCGGCGGCCGCGTGCTCGTGGCGCTGACGGCGTGCGAGGAGGGCGGCGGCGGATACAACGGGCTGCAGTCGCTCCGGCCACATCTGCCCGCGCTCCACGCCGCCGTCGTCGGCGAGCCGACCGGCCTTCAGCCGTGCGTGGCGCAGAAAGGGTTGCTCATTCTCAAGCTCCACGCCCACGGCCGCTCGACGCACGCCGCCCGCGCTCACCTCGGCGACAACGCCATTCTCCGCGCCGCTCGCGACGTCCTCGCGCTCGAAAAGCTTTCGTTCGCCCGCGAGGACCCTTTCCTCGGACGCCCCACGCTCAACGCCACCGTCATCGAAGGCGGGGCGAAGAACAACGTCATCCCGGATCGATGCACCGTCACGCTCGACGTCCGCTCGACGCCCGCCTACACGCACGAGGAGATCGCCGCGATGGTCGAGGCCGCCGTGGCGTCGGAGGTGGAGGTGTACAGCAAGCGGCTCATTCCGACGGCTACGCCCGTCACGGCGCGCATCGTCGAGGCGTGCCGCCGCGCCGTCCCGGACGCCCGCCCCTTCGGCTCGCCCACCACGTCGGACTGGATCTTCCTCGCCGACGTGCCCACGGTGAAGATCGGGCCGGGGCAGAGCGCCCGCTCCCACACCGCCGACGAGCACATCGCCGTGGCCGAGGTCGAACGCGCCGTGGCGGTGTACAAACGCATCATCCGGGCGTATTTTGAACCGGAGGGATGAGCGCGCGCCCACACACCGCTCCGGCTGCGCACCGTGCTCCCACGGCGGATCCCCGGCTTCGAAGCACGCGCGCGCGGCCAAGGGAGCGTGGCGCCCGGAGGGGTTCGAGGGGGCAGCCCGGAGTCTGCGCCCGTCCGTCATCGAGCGTCGAGGCAGCGGAGGATGCCGCCCTCCCGCGAAGGCTCACCGCGCAAAATCCTCGGGGTAGAGCACCACGCGCACGTAATTGGCCGGGTCGAGGAAGGTGCGGGCGGCTTCGTGGATGGCGTCGAGGGTGAGGTGTTCGTAGAAGCGGGGGGCGCCGTCGGGGATGTCGGTCGGGTCGAGGCCGTACTCGTCCGAAAACATGAGTGAGCCGAGCCAGTAGCCGTTCTGTTCGAGTCCGACCTCATGCCGCCGGAGGGCCGCCTCCCGCGCCTTGACGAGGTACGTCTCCGTCGTGCCTGCGGTGCGGAGGCGCGCCATCTCCTCGAAGACGGTTCGGGTCAGTTCGTCCACGCGCTCGGGGGCGCAGCCGAAGCTGATGCTGACGCGGTACCCCTCGTACGGCTCTTTCGAGAGCGCGCCGTCGACGCTCACGCCATAGACGCCGCCGAGGTCTTCGCGGAGCACGTCGCGGAGCCGGAGGCTGAGCACGTCCGTCACGACGCGGAGCAGGCGGCGGTTCTCGTTCGACCACGGCGCCTCGCCCGTGAGCACGATCTGCACGCGGCTCTTCGGCTCCCGGCCCTTGTACACCGCCTTTTCGACGACGCCTTTCGGCGGGCGGATGCCCACGTCGCGCGGCTGCTCCGCCCGGTGGAGCGCCGGGAGACTGCCGAGGTACGTCTCCACGAGCGGGCGGACGGCCGCCACGTCGAACGCGCCGACGAGGTAAAACGTGAAGTCGCTCGCGTCGGCGAAGCGGTCGCGGTAGACGGCCATCGACTTTGCCAGGTCCAGCGCTTCGAGGGTTTTTTCTGAGAAGGGCCGGGCGCGCGGGTGATATTGCGCGAGGGTCACGGTGAGGGTGTCTCGGAAGGCGCTCTCGGGGCTGTTCCGGAAGGTGGCGAGCAGGCTGCCGATGCGTTCCTTGTACGAGACGTACGCCACGCTGTCGGCGCGGGGCGCGGTGAAATAGAGATAGAGGAGCTGAAACAGCGTTTCGAGGTCCTGCGGCGAAGCCGAGCCGTTGAAGCCCTCGGAGCGATCGCCGATGCTCGGGCTGAGGCGGATCAGCTTGCCCGCCAGCTTTTTCTGAAGCTCGACGGGGCCGAAGTCGCCCACGCCGCTCTGCGCGATGAGCGTCGCCGCAAAGGAGGCGGGCGTGTACATCGAGTCCGGCACGAGCGACGTGCCGCCGGGGCTCGTGGCCGCGACCAGGACCTCGTCGTTCTTGAAGTCGGTCGGCTTGAGCACGACGCGGACGCCGTTCGAGAGCGTCCACCGGAGGACGCCGATGGCGTCGAGCCGCGTCTCTTCGACGACCTTGCCGGGAGGCGGTGGAGCGGGCACGAGGGGCGCGTCGGAGACGGTTTCCGTATACGGTGTGATCGTTCGCGTGGCCACGGTGTCGAAGACGGCCGCAAGCTCCGCCTCGGTCGGGAGGGGGCGGCCTTCCTCCTCCGGCCCTTCCGCGAGCACGACCCGGTTCCGGTCCGTGATCCAGGTCGCCCCGATGCGGTTGACCTCGTCGAGCGTGATGGCCGGAAGGAGGCGCTTCGCAGCCTCATATTCATAGGCGATGCCGGGGATGGGCTCGCCGGTGAGGTAGTGGCGGACGTACGCTGCCGCATACCTCCGCGATTCGGTTTTGTCGCGCTCGGCGAAGGCCTGTTCGAGCCCGCGAAGCACCTCTTTCTTTTCTCGTTCGAGTTCCTCGGGCGTGAAGCCGAAGCGCCGCACCCGCTCCGCTTCGGTCAGGAGCGTCTCGAGCCCGCGTTCATAGCCGCCCTCGCGCACGACGGCCTGAAGCGCGTACACGTCTTTCGTGCGGGTGAATGCGCCCCGGCCCGAGGCGGCGAAGACGAACGGCGGGTCGGCGCTCTGAAGGAGTTCGGAGAGGCGGCTGTTGAACAGACTGTTGTAGAGGCGCTCGATGAGCCCGCGGCGGAAGTCCGCCTCAGTGCCTTCGGGCGCTTTCGGCTGTTTGTAATACACGGCCACCCGGCGCGTGGTCGCCTCGGGGTCGGAGGCGATGGCGAAGAGGGTCTCGTCGTGGTCCGGGACGTCGAAGAAGGGGCGTGGGCGGGGGTGCTCGCGCGCCGGGAGGTCGGCGAAGAGGGTCCGGATCTGCCGCTCGACCGCCGCCGCATCGACGTCGCCGACGACGACGACGGCCATGAGATCCGGGCGGTACCAGTCGCGATAGAAACGTACGAGGGCTTCATGGGGGAAGCGTTCGAGCACCTCTTTCGTGCCGATGGGCAGGCGTTCGGCGTACCGCGAGCCGTGGAGAAGGACGGGCAACTCCTGGTCGCGGAGGCGCGCCGAGGCCCCGCGCCCGAGCCGCCACTCCTCGATGACGACGCCCCGCTCCCGGTCGATCTCCTCGTCCTCGAAGCTAACCTCCGAGGCCCAGTCGCGCAGGATGCGCAGGGCGGTGTCGAAGGTGGCGGCGCTGTCGGTGGGCGCCTGAAGCATGTAGACCGTCTCGTCGAAGCTCGTATAGGCGTTGAGGTCCGGGCCGAGGCGCATGCCGATGGATTCGAGATAATCGACGAGCTCCTGTTTCTCGAAGTGGGTCGTGCCGTTGAAGGCCATATGCTCGGCGAAGTGGGCCAGGCCGCGCTGATCGTCGTCTTCGAGCACGGACCCGGCGTTGACGGCCAGCCGAAGTTCGGCCCGGTGTTCCGGCTTCCGGTTGGCGCGGATGAGGTACGTCATCCCGTTCGGCAACTGCCCCTCGCGCACGTCCGGGTCGATGGGCAGCGCCGCCGTCTCGGGGGCCGCCGTCTCGGGGGCTTCTCGAACGGCGGTTTTCGGGGCGGAGCACGCGGCAAGCCCCGTGATCAAAAGAAGGAACGTCCACGTTGGAAAAACACGTCGCATGATCGCGTTCAAAGGAGAGGGGAGGAGACGGTGAAGGGCATGACGATCCATATTCGAAGCGCTCCGGCGGGTTCCCCCGCCTCACCCTTTTGCCCGCCGCTTGCTCGTCGAAGGGGAGAGGTCGAGCATGAGGGCGATGACGAGCACGACGATCTGAAGCGTGCCCCACGAGCCGCCGTAGACGTTCTCCACGACGCTGTACCAGAGGAGCGTCGTCGGGGCGAAGAGGAAGCCGAGGACGGGCCAGAGGAGCGTGTCGAAGAGGCCGTCGAACCAGTGGCTGAAGAACCAGAGGAGGGCGACGACCAGACGAGGGACGAACAGGGCGAGCACACCGAAGAGACAGGGCATACGAAAGCGAGGATGCGTGTGGGGAAACGGGAACGCTTTCCCGTACGCGCGACGGCGCGCGGGGATGCAGGGCGCGTTGCGCGATTCCAGGACCTCCGGGATTTAACCTCTCGAATCTCCGTCCGATCATTTCAGATACACCCTGGGGTAGTCCGCGCGCCGGAGAGCGCCGGCCAGGAGCTGATTTGTCCCTTTGCGTTCAAACACGCCCCCTTGCCGATCCTCATGCCCCAGCCCTCCGACGCCGACCGGATGCGCGCCCTCTTGCGACGGGTGCGCGCCCTTCGGGCGGTTCCCCCGCCGCCCGACCTCCCCTCGTCCGAAACGCCCTCTCCTCGCAAGCGTGTCGCCGCGCGTTCCCCCGTGGCGCACGGCCCGCTCCCGGAGCCTGCAGCCTGCTCCCCCGACCGTGTCCGGGATCGCGTCGTGCGCCGGCTGCTGGCCGAAGGGCGGGTGACGCCCGCGTGCGTCGAACTGGCGTGGCATCGCTGGAAACGGGCCCGCCGGGACGGGTCGAAAGAGCCGCTCTGGCGCGAGCTCGTCCGCGACCCGAAGGTGGACCGCGCCGAGCTCCTGGCGGCGGCGGCCCGGAGCTATGCCTTCGACGAGGTCCCGGTCTCTTTCGTCAACACGATGATCCTCATCAACCGGCTTCGGCCCGTGTTCCCTGAAGCGCATTGGGACGAGATGATCGAGCGCCGGGTGCTGCCGGTCGCCGTGCAGGGCCGCCCCTTCGAAGATCCGGAGCGCCTCACGTTCGCCACCCCGGACCCGACCAGCCCGGACGTCCGGGCCATGCTCCGACGGATCTCCCCCGACGTGTATAGGCTGGCCTTTGCCCGGCAAGAGGTGGTGGAGGCGCTGATCGTCGAAGTCTTCCCGTACAAGAAATACCTGATCACGCAGGACCTCTTCAGCGGGTCAGGGAGAGGAGGCCCGTGAGCCGAAGCGTCCCCGCTCCGCCGATGTGCCGAAGAGGCCGTGCGCCCGCTGTTTGATGTTCACCACGGGGGCGGGACGGGGAGGCTCGTCCGGCTGCGGATCGGTGGAAGGAGGCGGGGCGTTCGGATCGAAGCCGTCGCCGGACGCCGGGGCGCCTGCCGTCCGCCCGTTTCTCGGGCTGAGTACGTTCTCGATCTCCTTCGCAGCGGCCCGTTGTTTCATGAACTGCCGCGTCATCTCTTCGATCCGGTGGGCCGTCGTGGCGGACTGCCGGGCCGTCTGGACGGCGGCTTCGATCGCATCGAGCATCTCCGCCATCTCGGCGCGGATGGTCTCGGCATCCTGTCGCCGCGCCTCGACGGTCTCCCGCAAGGTTTCGAGCGCGCCCTGCAGGGCTTTGAGCTCCTGGCGTTGCTCCTTGATTTCCTTACGCATCACGCCGAGGCTCTTCTCCACCTGAGCGCCGAACTCCTGAAAGGAAGGGTCGGCGCTCTCTCGGCCGCTCTTCCTCGTCTGTCGTTTTGCGAAGGCGGCGGAGGGGCGGTCTTTGGTCACATAAAAATAGACGGCCATCAGCGCCAGCAGCGGGATCTGCGCGATAACCAGTTGAACGATCGGGTCCATAACACTTCCGTTTTCGGAGTTGAAGGCGGCGTCGCGACAAGGCCCGGAGCGCGCGCGAGGATCGCAGGCCGACAGGGGCGAAGGCCATGCGAACGACGGGGCAACCGGGGGCTCGCACGGATGCGCTCGCGGGCGTGTGGCGCTCCCACGGCCGGTTGCTTGCGCGGAGAAGCCGGCGGTTCTGCTCATTATATCGTCCGGGATGAAAAGGCATTAAGCACGGAGAAAGACATAATGAGGCCGCAGGCAGGCCCGTCGAGGCGAGGTTCGGGGGCGCAGTTTGCCCGCGCCGCTGTTTAATTCCCGGCGTCCAAAGCCGATATACAGGACGGAGCTTCACGGTGGTCGGAACGGCTCGGTCCTACGGTGACGCGTCTAGCATCGAAGTGGTATGAAAGAGAAATCGGAAAGCTTCAGCTTTCGGCAACAATTTCGGCGCATCCAGCGACTCCTCGACAACACGACGGCTGCCGTCTCCGAGGAGCCGTCGGGCTATGAGTTGTCCGAGGAGCCGCCGTTCTTTCATGACGACACTTTCGACGACGCCCTGGAGCCCGGCTATCTCGATCCTCACGCCGAGGCCTTGATCACCTCGCAGGCGCCACCCGGCGACGGATACTCCGCCTTTTCGGTCCCCGAGACGCCTCGTCCCGCCCCCCGCCGCACGCCCGAACGCCCCGTCCCCCGCCGCCGTGACGCCCCGGGGGCTGCGGATGATTTCGAGGTAGTCAAGCGCCGAGATCGGGTGGTGGCGCGGTTGCTTGCGAAAGGCATCGTCCGGGAACAGCAGGTGCGCCTGGCGTGGGAGGAATGGAAGCGCATGCGGAAGGAGGGGCTGAAGACGCCTCTGTGGCGCATCCTCACGCTCAACTCGGAGATCGACCGCGAACAGATCTATGCCGAGGCGGCGCGGGTCTATGCCTTCGAGGAGGCCCACATACGGGAAGAGGAGACGCTGACGTTCCTCAAGAGCATCACGGAGGTCTTCACCGAAGAACAGTGGGATCAGATGATCGAGCTGTTCGTGCTTCCGGTGGCGCAGGAGAAAGAGCCGTATCGCGGGGAGGTGCGATGGATCTTCGTCACGCATGACCCGGCGCGGCCCGAGATCAACCATCTGCTCCAGCAACTGCTGCTCAAGCGGTTTGAGCTGCGGTATGTGCCCGAGTCCGTCGTCGCCACGCTCATCACGGAAGCCTTCCTCGGCAAGAACGAATACCTCGACCGTCTCAACGACGATCCGATGGCGTTCGACCTCGGGATGAGCTATGAGGATCAGCAGAGCGATCTCATCGATGAGGACGCGCTCGAGGCCGAGATCAGCCGCTCGTCGCTCATCAACCTGTTCGAGGCCGCCCTCGTCGATGCCGTGCATCAGGGCGCTTCGGACCTGCACATCTTCCCGAATCCGGACCGCCAGATCGAGATCCATTTCCGGGTCGACGGCGAGCTGAAACGGTGGCACATGGAAGAGCGCATCCATCCGGAGGCGTTCCTCGCCGTGGTCAAGGACAACTCGGTCAACGTGGACCGCTTCGACCGCGAGATTGCGCAGGACGGCTTCATCCAGCGCTGGGTCGACGGGGCGCTCATCCGCTTCCGCGTCTCGGTCTTGCCCATCGCCTCGGCCGCGCAGGAGATCCGCGCCGAGAGCATCGTCATCCGCGTGCTCGACGACCGGA